>CAZITS010000169.1:0-9229 GCA_964542185.1 uncultured Pirellulaceae bacterium | reverse complement strand
TTTGTTTCTACCAGCTACGCCTTGCATGCCTTGTCGCGTTATTTTCCGGCAGTTCCAAAACCCGTTCGGATCGAGGATTTCGCTGCCCACCAGCAGGAGACGTTACCGGCGGCGATTCGCCGTGTACGAGCCATGTCGGTACGTGAAGATCCCGATCTGGTTCCACACATGATCGTGGCTGCCGGGCACGGCAGTCCGATGGTGCGTTATTGGGCCATGATTGGTCTGGGGGCGACGCATACAGATGCGGGTGTTGCGGCGCTGGCCACGGGGCTGGGAGACCGAACAAAAATGGTGCGTGAAGCAGCCCACTGGGGCCTTCGTCAGACGCTGATCGACGATCGTGGCTGGGACGCGGTGCTGGCGGCTGCCGGTTCAACCGACGATTATGTTCGGGCCGCGTCGATGCGGGCGATGGTAATGAAAGTGGATTCGGTGTTGCCGAACACGGTACTCTCGCATCAGCAGCTGGTCGACACGTTCGACCAGGCACTCAATCACGATCCGCATCCCGCCGTGCGCGCCTGGGCGACACGAGCAGCCTGGCAGTGGTGGGTCTGGAATCCGCCGGTGCGAAGTGGTTTGAATGAAGCCTGGGTTCGCATGTTGTCGCGGCCCGAAACCAACGCCCTGGTGGAGAACGCCATTCGTTACCAGAGTCATGCCTTGTTTATCGCCAACGGACATGTGGCCAACGGTTCGAAAGACCACCAGTATCCACAACTTGCCCAGCTGTTTGCCGCCATCGAGGCGAAATTGGAGGCGGCTCGCTCTGCCGAAGATCCCGTGTTGGCACGGCGACTGACGAAGCGGCTGATGGCGATTGCGGCCACGTTCCACAATCAACGCGGCGGTGATGGTGGGCCGGGCCAGATGGGGTATGTCACACCCGGCGCTGCCGATCTTTTTGGCAAGGCGATTCTGGACCACCTGGGACTGGTCGAAACCCAGCAAAAGAATGCGCAGCAGCAGTTGTTGTTGCAGACGACACTGGAGGGCAGCGCGAATATTCCACTGGAGAAGCTGCAGCAGAAACTGGTTGACTATTCGATTAATGGTCCCGAACAGTTCCGCGCTCTGGCGGCATCCAGTATTTCCGATCCGCGGCTGGTTTCTTTGATTGCGGTACCTGAAGAGTTGGAGCCGATGTACCGACAATTGCTACGTGGGGCCGCGGAACCCCCGCGCCGCAAAGACCTTTCTGATCCGATCCTCAAGATGTTTGCCAGCGTCCATTGGATTTTGCCGGAAACTGATGAACAACGCGAAGAGATCTTGCAGTTCATGGTGCCCGATCTGTCGAGTTATCGTTCCGCTGCCGACTTGAAGGAGATTGCGGATCCTGCCGAGCGGGCGACAGCAGCCCGCCAGGGGGACGCAGCCTGGTACCTGGCGGAAGGTTTGGGACGCGCTGTAGCGGACAATCCCGATTTGCATTTTTCGCATCTGGCTGAGGTTTTTCCCGACCAGTTTCGCAACGCCGCTGAGGCGCGTTACTGGATTTCCAGTGTTCCCTGGATTCTGGAATTCCAGCGCAAGCTGCCGGAGGTCAAAATCGATCCCAAGAAATTACCGCCGGTCGATCCATACGAAGAGCTGCGGACACGCGCGCTGGCGTTGTTTCTTACTCAGCTCGAAAAGGAGGTGGATCCACGTAACCGAAAAGTGGCCGCCAATCTGACGAATAAGACAGCATTGCGGCGCAATCCAGAAGTGCTCACCGCACTCAACAGCATGCTGGAATTTGAAAAAGACAAGGAGATTGTCGGAAACGCCAAGAAGGTTCTTTCGCAGAACAACCAAACGTTCGTGAAGGATCTGGCCGCGGCGCTCAAAGCGGAACAGGATCACGGTTTCAAGACCGATGAGCAAGGCAACCCGCAACCGCCCGCGGAATTCGTCAATGATCTAACGTACTTTCGCGATTATGTGGTACCGGAAATGACTAAAGTGCTCCGCGGTGATGAACGCAGTTGCATGATCTGTCATGGCGAGCCGGGCCGCGTACCCTCGATGGAACTATGGTCGCCCGACCAGGTCGGTTTTTTACCGGTGGACAAGTTGTTGACGAATTACCGTGTATTACAGCAGCGCGTCGATCTGGAAGCAGTCGACAAAAGCAAGTTGTTGCGCAAGCCGCTCAATGTGCAGAGTGCCAAGGAAGAGGGGCATCAAGGAGGGCGACGTTACCAGCCGAGCGATCCTGGTTACCAGATTCTCAGACGCTGGGCGACCAGCCAGATCGAGCTGCAGAAGCGGTTTGGAAAGGCCAGGACGATTGTGCTCAAGCGCAAGTGAGCTGTTGTCACTAGGGGCTGCCTTGGGAGTGGCGCTGGTTACAGACGGTACCGGAAACGAGCTGTCGTCTAGTCTGGCGTCTCCTCATCCGGGGCGACGACGCGCGGCGCTAGAAACATCGCCAGCAGTCCCATGCCGACAATCGTGCCGATTGAAAACCAGCGGTTTTCGTACCAGGCGCCTCCCGGGGTGTGGTTCTCCCAATACGCTCTCAGCCCCAGGACCAGGAAGATGGCGCCCGCCACAATGTTCAACATGACCAGCAACGGTGACATGCGCAGTGGCCGAGGGAGAAATTTCCGATCGATCCAGGGCATCAGCCAGCACAGCAGGCCGCAGGCGAAAACCCCGGTGAAGAGGTTAACTGGAGTAAGTATTTTCAACAGGATTCGCGGTCCCTCGCTGTCTCCCACAGCGGTCTCGGGACCGCCGCCCCCTTGATAGGTGTGGAGGAAATTCCAGATGAGGATGATGGCGGCGCCACAGGAGCACCAGGTCAGAGTCAGTTTCTTGAGCCTCGCGGCGTGACGTATGCCGACATCGGGATTCAAAGCGCGGACGATTTCCTGGCAGACGGCGATCCCAATTTCATAGGTGCCGTACAAAGTTCCGACGAACGTCATGTATACGCCGATGGCGTACAGCGGGTATAGCGCGGAGTGGATCTTGGTAATAAATCGGGATTGCATATCCAGGAAGTTATCACCCGTTGGCACCTCGTGGGCGGGCTGCAACTCCTCCACACCAAGCGCCACAAAGACGGCGCTGAAGACGACCACCAGGACAAAACTGAGTGTGCAGTCGACCAGTGGGGCACGCACCCAGAAACGAACAGGGTGCTGCGTGTCCTCGGCAATCTGCACCAGGTCTTGTGCTGAGGCGGTTCCAGCACTCGAACGCCCCCAGTATTTTTCGCGCAGCCAGGTGGTATAGGCCAGGTAGTCGAACCCGGCACCACCAATCACACCGACGTAGGTGGACGTTTCCACCCACACCGATTTTTCTGCAATGATGGGGTATTTGTCAGCGACCCAATCGGGATAGTCAAAGGAACGCGGCAGTATCCCGCCCAGTAGCATGTCGATCCAGTCGGGTTGATAGATGAACAGCGAGACCACGGCGCAGATCATCATCGCCCCGACGATAAATATTTGGACTCGTTCCAGTACCGAGTACCCGCCGGAAGCGGAAAGTACCAGGATGCCAGCCAGAAAAGCACCCCCCCAGAGGTAATCCACGGCACCATTGAAATACCCCTCAGTGCCAGTGACCTGGGAGGTGAAATTTCCCAGAATCCCTGGGAAAAAACCGGTCCAGATGGGAGTCGTCAGTGAGCCGATTAACAGCAGCATCAGCGGGAACCAGCCGCGGGGTCCGGGCAGGTCGATCATCCGTCGATAGGGGTGGACGCCACTGAGCACCATATGCCGGGCCATCGTAAATACGAGGCCCCACTTGAGTAGCGAGATGAGCACGAACAGAGACAGGATGTCGTAGCCAAACAAGGCGCCGCCCCGGCTCGAGAAGATCAGCTCACCGGAACCGAGGGTGATCGAGGCGATGACCGCACCCGGGCCAAACACGCGCAGCCAGGAGAGTGGATTGCCGGACATCAACGCCGGTGGTACCGGCCGAATGTTGGATTCGCTGATGGCGTCTGTCATCTACCAGGGCTCCGTAATAGGCGTGGTGCTGGGATCTGGTGTTCCCGGCGGAGATGCCGTTGAAAGTAAGCTGCGCTGCAGCCTGAAGCTGATTATTGTCCGACTGCGGATGGTCTGGCGAATCAGGGTAAGGTGACCCGCCCTCCGGATGCGACCACACACTGCCCGGTCATGAAACTCGATTTATCTGAGAGCAGGTAGCAGGTCAGTTCAGCGATTTCTTCAGGTTTGCCGAGCCGATGCAAGGGGGTGGCATCCAGCACCGCGGCTGTAGTTTCTGGCGTCAGTACTTTGGCCATCTCGGTATCGATGAGACCCGGCGAAATGCAATTGACGCGTACAGACGGGGCAAAAGCCTCACTGCAGCAGCGGGCCAAGGCAACTACGCCAGCCTTACTGCTGGCGTAGTGAATTTGCGTTCCACGTGGGCGCAGCGCAGCGACGGAGGAAATCAATACGATCGAGCCGCGTTGCCGCTCGATCATTTCATCTTTGACGGCGAACACGATGCGAAAAGCACCATTGAGATTGACGTCGATCGTCTCGAACCAGAGGTCGTACGTAAGATCTGCGTGGTTGGCGGTATTGCTGATGGCGCCACAATGCGCCAAGTGGTCAATCGGTCCCAACGTTTCGCGTGTCTTGCCCACCAGTTCGTCGATCTGGTCTTGTTTCGAGACGTCGCATTGCACGCGGATTGCTTTCCGGCCGAGCGCTTCAATTTCGGCGACGACGGCGTCAGCGGGTCCGATTTGGGAGCCGTAACTAATTGCCACGTCAGCGCCTTCGCGCGCCAACTGGAGGGCGGTCGCTCGTCCAATTCCGCGAGATCCTCCCGTGACGACGGCAACACAATCTGCAAATGTTCCACTCATGAGATGGGGGTCTTCTTCCATTCGAAAGGGCTAGAACAAGAAATACTGCGACATCATACCGGTGCTGCCAGACAGCTGCAAAACACTGTCTGGCCAGTAGCCAGCCGGTTCCTCTGTGGAATGATTGCACCCGCGGTTACCAGTTGGCCACTGCACCTGCGTTTTGTGCTGTGTTCGATGTGTCACGGAAGACATCCAGGCAAAAAAAAACGGCACCCGATTTCGGGTGCCGTACCGAGCGATTGGCTGGGCATATATGCCCACAGCGGAGACCGCTATTCAAGCGGAGGGCAAGGGACTCGAACCCTCAACCCCATACGGGGCACCTCAGTTCCAATGAGGCCGCTAGCCAATTCGCTTACCCTCCGTTGCAGGCAATTTTGAGCAAGCTGGAGACGTGTTCACAGGCAATTGCCAGGCCAACACGCCACACTGCGGAGATTGTAGCTGTTGAGCAAGTTGACAGCTAGACGCGTCAGGCACCCGCTGCGGGAAAATCAACCAGCACTTTGAGGGCACCGTCGACTCGTTGCCCGAAAGTCTCAAAAGCCTTTTGGATTTCGGCGACTGCGTAGCGGTGGGTGATCAAGTTCGTCAAATCGACGCGCCCCTCCCCGATCCATTGCATGGCCAGCGGGAAGTCACGGTCAAAATCTGGGTGGATACTGGTGTGGACGCTCAAGTTCTTGACCAGCATATCACGCCAGCGGATACCGTCGATCGTTTCTGGTGGAACTCCGAAATACAAGATCTTGCCGTACTTGCGGCAGAGATCAATGCAAAGATTCAGCGCCTGATCCCGGTGGCCAACTGCTTCGACCACGATATCTGCCATACGGCCACCGGTGAGGTCAGCGACGGCCTCGATTGGATCCGTTTCGCGGCTGCAGATCGTACTGGTTGCCCCCAACGAAGCGCTCTGCCGCAGACGCTCGTTGAGCGGGTCAATTCCGATGACCTGGCGTGCGCCGAGATTGCGGAGTGAGGCGTTGTACAACTGCCCAATGGGCCCCTGCCCTACGACGACCACATCCTGATCGAGTACTCCCGGAAGCTTCTTGAGTGCGCAAATGACCGTACCCAGAGGCTGTGCCATGAGTGCCTGCTCGATGGGGGCACGTGTGTCCAAGGGAATCGCGCGATCTTCCCCCACGACGAATTGTTCGAACATGCCCAGCTGGTTGTCCGGGACAGCCAGAACACGGTCACCTTCACTGAATTTTTGTCCATTGGTTGCCACCACGGTCCCAATGATCTCGTGCAAGGAGTGGCCTAGCTCGACTTCGAATTCCCCTGTCTGTTCGAAAAACGGCATGTCGGATCCGCAGAGGCAGCCCAGCTGTGGTTGGAACAAGATCTGAGCTGCGCCGTCGGTGGGTGCAGATGGCAGGGTAGCGTTAGGCGTATCGACGAGTTCAATACGGCTGGGGGCGGTGATCAAGCCGGCAAACATGATTCGCTTTCGATTCAAAATACACGGGTCTGGCAGAGTGTGCGGTTATACCGACAAGCGGACGCCAGCCATATAGGTGTGGGCGGCTGACTGCCTCAGCAACGGAATTTCCGTCTTTTTCGTTATTAATGGCAAAGTTACCCTGGCTTCTCGGTCGAAAACGCAGGCAAGCTATGTATGTCTTGTCTATCCAGCCAGGAGCTTCGTTTCATTGGAGCTCTTGAGCCAGGAGTGGAAATGGTAAAACCACATCTACGCCTCCATTCGGGGTCTCTCGACTCACCTCCAGCGGCCGATCCAGCAGAGCGTAAACCGGTGCAGGTACCGCTGGGGCATGTCTTTCCAATCTTGGCTGATTGCCTCGAGTCGGACCGTACCTGGTTGCGGGACTTCGAGGACGAATCGGTCACGATTTCGGCTGATTTGTATGACATTATTCTGGCGCACCAGTATTTTCATCGACCCTCCGCATAAGAACTGCCCCAGCCCATCCTATCCGCTGAATTCTGCGTACGGTACGAATTCTGAATACTGGAATTGACAGCAGAGTGTTGTGAGCTGGTCTGCGCAATCGCCAGCTATTGCCGGAGAGGTTGGCGTGTTTGTTGAAGGCCTGTAAGTGAGCCGCCAGACGATGCCGGGCGATACGTCGCACCTCGGGCTGGATCTTGTCGCGGTTGGTGTTTGCATTCAACCGTCGCAGCGCGGGCCGATTACGGCACTTGATTGACCACGTTAACGGACTGGGTTGAGTTGCCACTGGCAACCCGAAATTGGGGGAATGGCCAGGTATTAGCCCTGGGTCTGTCAGCGGCTGGACAATTCGTGAACGGCATCTACCAGTGCGATCGCGTGATCGACGGGAGTCTGCTGAAGAATTCCGTGCCCCAGGTTGAAGATGTGGCCTGGTCGGCCTCCGGCTTGATCGAGTACACGTTGCGCGCGCTCTCGAATCGTGGCGATGTCTGTTAGCAGGACTGCGGGTTCGAGATTGCCCTGGACTGCCCGGTTGAAGCCTGTCGTTTGCCAGGCATGATCCAGTTGACTGCGCCAGTCAACACCGATCACGGCGGCTTCGGTATCTGCCAGAAGAGGTAGCAAGGCTGGATTGCCGGTGGCGAAGTTAATGACCGGAACACCCGGTTTCAGGCCAGAAATGACCTGCTGAACATATGGCAATACATATTTGCGGTAGTCCTCCGGCCCCAGGCATCCTGCCCAGGAATCGAAGATTTGCACCGCCTGTGCGCCATTGGCAATTTGGCCATTGAGATAGATGGTGATGGCGCGTGCAAGGCGTTCCATCAGGCTCTGCCAGGCACCTTGATCGCTGTACATCAGCGTTTTGGTATTCAGATAATTGCGACTGGCTCCACCTTCGATTGCGTAACTGGCGAGTGTAAACGGGGCGCCTGCGAACCCAATCAGCGGTAGTTGCGATGGCAGATCTTGCCGTGTTTGTTTCACCGTTTCCATCACGAATGACAGCGCACAGACGTCTTCCAGCTCATGGACGCGATCGACGTCGAGTGCCGTACGGATCGGATTGTGGATGACCGGGCCGTCTCCGGGGGCGTATGTCAGCTGGAGCCCCATGGGCTCCAGCATGGGTAGCAGGTCAGAGAAAATGATTGCCGCGTCGACTCCCAGTCGATTAACTGCGGTACACATCACTTCGCTACACAGCTCTGGATTCTTGCAGAGTTCGAGAAACGGAACGCGTTCCCGTACCGCACGGTATTCGGCCATGTAACGGCCAGCCTGACGCATCAGCCACACGGGAGTGACATCGGCAGGCTCCAGACGACACGCTTTCATAAAGGGACCATCCCACCACGCTTCCTGGGAGTTCTGTCCGTCCGAGTTGAGTTGCGTTGCTGTTGTCACCGGATTTTGTTTTTGTTGGAGAATAGTTCTACTTTGAGTGGCCGCGATTGCGACCAACGGTCCCATTTTGGGATGCTCTGGTTGCAGGTCGACTTCCCATCCCTGGGCCTGAATGGCATCGCTTGTTGCTGGTCCAACGGACGCGATTACGATCCGTTGCGTAGCCCGAGTCAACTCGTCAGAACAACCTAGTTTATCCGCAATCAGCATCAGGTGGGTCACCTGACGTGCAGATGTGAAAAGTGCCACGTCAATGGCGCCACCACACAACGCGCGGACATTTTCTTCCAGCGGTCCGACATCTTCGGGTAGGTCCCATTGATAGACAGGTACAGAGAGCACATGCGCACCACGTGCTTCCAGCCCAGCGGTCAGACTGGCATTCGACAAGCCGTATTCCTGAACTCCGACCACCCGTCCTGGGGCGGACGGGAGGGCGTCAAATTCAGCCAGGATTTCTCGCCAGGTATGGGGAGTGGCGATGCGGCGGGAAGGAGTCAATCCGACTTCTTTCATCGCCGCGACGACTTTTGGACCGCGTGCCAAGGTGGTGATATCAGAAAGGGTCTGCAGGAAGAGGTCGCGTTTGACATGACGTTCGATTGAACTGATCAGGAAACGAAACCCGACACCAGTCGTGGCGATAAACAGGTCCACTTCACCGGTGAGCAAGCGATTTGCAAAATCAATCGCGGCTTGATTCTGCTCGATCGCTACTTCCCGCATGGAAGGAGCTACAAAAGGGATGCCGCCGTGTTTTTTGATGAACCCTGCCATTTCATTGGCACGGCGACTCTCAAACGCGGCAACCCGTAAACCTTGAAAATGGACGGAGGATTCACGCATGATGTGCATGCTAACGGTCTGGCGCTTTTCGCAACAGAGGTTCTGGCCGACGGCTCATCTGCCCCCTGTATTCTGCTTCAGATGCTAAGATAGTTGAAGTATTTCAGAGTTGTCTTGTGCAATAACCCCAGGAAGCATTGATTCCGATGATGGTTTCGCCGTGGATTGACGCTGCGATCATGCCACATTTTCGTATGGCCAATTGT
>CAZITS010000168.1:0-9296 GCA_964542185.1 uncultured Pirellulaceae bacterium | reverse complement strand
CCGGTTCCATAAATAATGAAATGTCCACCGTAATCTCCACCATCTGGATCGGTGTGTACGATTTCAAGTCCGTACTCGTGACCTGTCTGTGGCATCTGCCACGCGGGATCGCTGCGACCGAGCGTAGCTGCCATTTCAACACGTGCTTCCAGAATAAAATCAGCTTGCCCTCTACCCCAAGGGTTAAATCGAATGTGGTAATCGACACTCGATGGTGGAATTGGTTCCTCGATGTACTGGCGACCTGGAGCCCCATGCCGCCACCAGGCAGCATACTTTGGCCGCCGACGATCAATCACAAAACAAAACGCGTTGTCACCCTGCCCGAAATGTTCGCTGCGTTGATCACGCGGTCCTTCCAGAAACCAACAGATGCAGTCTTTGTAATACCACCTCTTGTCTTCGTGCGCCGGATCATCAACATCATTCACATTGTCCGTAACTTCCGCTCCAAAGTAAAAATACCGGCTATCCCAAGCCAGGTAATATCGCGCGCGCAGGTCATCTTCCGGACGTGGCTCGTCACCATGATCGGTCAAGCGGTTGCGCTGGGGATCATACCACGGGGTATATCGCAAACGGTGAATATCCCACGACCCATTGGAAAAGGCCCGATCTTTCCAGTCCTCCAAATGGCCATCAATACGTGGTGCAACCTGCAACATGGGAACACGAATCGGGTGCTCCGGAGAGAAACCCAGCTGTGCCGCAAAACACAACTCCACGCCAACACACATCAGAAATCCAGTCATCCGTTTTCTTTCCCTGAGGGGTTTCTCAACAACATCAACGAAGGTGGGATGAACATGTCACTGGACCGTATCCCCTGGCACGAATCACCTGTAAACCAATCAATGTCACAACAGACAGCCGACAAAACCCAGTCAACACGCGTCCGCAAGACGTTTCCTATCCATGCGATAGTGGTAGCAAAAGGCCCGTGCGTGGCGTAACAATCGTCTCTAGCGTAACATGTGACAAGTGTATCGTCCTCTGAACGCAGCAAGCTTCGCCTTGAAGCGATTTGCACCGATCATCCTCCATTCTCTCATTCGACCCAGGTGGGTCTCGCAATGCGCCGCTTCAAATCGCATTACCAGGAGAATGTTTCCAAGTCACAACTTGATCTCCGTGGGTACACAATCGGTCATATGCGGTGTCGAAATGCTCTCTGGAGCTATCGCTTTCGGTTCATGTGCACACTGCTGCTGTGTTGGCCACTGTATGCTACGCATGCTCAAGGCCTGCTGGAATTCGAACGAGCCCCCATCGCTTACAGCGAGACACCATCTCACACGCGTGTTTCGCAACTTCAACAACAGCTGGATGCAAAACACACCTCGCTCTCCTACGACATCAAACGAGGCTACCTCCCCTCCCTGCTCTCGGAACTAGAACTGCCTGTTTCTTCACAACTACTTGTCTTTTCTCGCACTAGCGCCCAACGACAAATTTCGCCGCAACAACCGCGGGCGATTTACTTCAACGACGACACCTATCTAGGATGGGTTCCGTCCGGAGACCTTATTGAACTTCTAGCCATGGATCCGCAACAAGGTGCCATTTTCTACACACTCCCCCGACGCCGACAAAAGCAACCTCACATTTCTCGTGATGGAGGACAGTGCCTCCTTTGTCATGCATCGGCACGTACTCTCAGGGTTCCAGCACCCGTCGCTCGATCCGTAATCGTCGACCGCCAGGGGCAATCCTTGTTTGGCGCCGGATCGCATACCACTGACCACCGCACTGCTTTTAAAAAACGCTGGGGCGGCTGGTATGTGACTGGTACTCACGGAACGATGCGACATCGCGGAAACGTCGCCGTGCGGGACTACCGTACACCGGAGACGCTCAACCGGGAAGCTGGTGCCAATATCACGAACTTGTCAGGCCACTTGCGAACAAGTATTTTCCCATCGCCCCACAGTGACCTTGTCGCGATCATGGTCCTCGATCATCAGGTGCGAATGCACAATTTATTGACCCTCGCAAACTACGAAACACGCCTGGCAATCGCCTACGACCAAAGCCTCAATAAAGCGTTAGACCGACCAGTCGGTTATCAAAGTGCAAGTACGCAGCGTCGCATCATGGCTGCTGCGGAGAAAGTAGTCAGATATATGTTGTTTTCCGATGAACCACGTTTACCCTCTCCGATCCAGGGCACATCGAAATTCGCTGAACAGTTTGCACATCGAGGACCACGCGATCGCCATGGCCGTTCGCTGCGCGACTTCAATCTGAAAACCCGCCTGTTCAAATACCCGTGTAGTTACCTGGTTTACAGTGCGTCGTTCAAACAACTACCGGCTCCCGTGCGGCAACATATCTCGAAACGGCTACGGCTCATTCTCAGTGGACAAGACGAGAGCAAATCTTTTCGACATCTGTCTCGCGACACTCGTCAGACGATTCAGGACATCCTTCGCGAAACGGCTCCGAATCTGATCGGAAACTAAGCAAAACAAGCAACGTGGAGCGGCTCTGGGCAGCCAACGGCTATCATCCACACCGCCACCGCTGGTGCGTCGTCATGACAATTTGCTGTCCCGGCCGAGCAAATCTTCAGAAATCACGCAAATGGGGCGAATCGACCGGCGCACATTGCCGATCATCTAGCTAGAACATAACCAAGGACGCGTCAGGCAAGCTATACTGGCCTTCGCGCCAGGATGCCGCACATTGATGCACACTTTGATGGCAGCCACATCGCCAGACGGCTTGTGAATTTGCCCTGCCGCCCAGTACAACCTCCGGTCGCCATTACGGCAGAGGGACCAATTTTTTGCGTTGGCCAAGGTCATCACCGGCAAGTGCAATAGCACGCCCGATCTTCGCCAGTCTCGCAGCGACTCCACTCGTCGCATTCGACCGGAGGTTTTTTTCTCTTGCTGGCTACTGACAACGGACAAAGCCGCGCACAAGTCCGAAGGCACGCACTGTAGCAAACAAACGACTATCGCAGCACATCGGCGAAAGCATTTTGTAACGCCTGCAGAGCACGCGATCCAAGTTCGCCAGCGACCACAATATTAACGCGTACCTCGCTGGTGTTGATCATCTCGACATTGATGTCCGCTTGCGACAGAGCGCGAAACATGCGAATTGCGACGCTCGTGTGACTGCGAAGTCCGACACCACTGACTGACAGTTTGGCGGCATGAGGACAGTGCGTAATCGACTGACAACCCAATTTTTGCGACAGTGCTCCTGCGATTTGGAGACAATCTTCAAGCTGTCGCTCAGGCACCGTCAGGCTCAACGACGATCTTCCAGGCATCTCGTGGTAGCTCTGTACGATCATGTCAACAAGAACCCCAGCACCCGCGATCTCTTCAAAAATCTCGGCCGCGATTCCTGGAGAGTCAGGGACACCATTCATCGTGACACGAGCTTGTTGCTGATCCAGGGTAATCTCATCCAGAAACAACTCCTCCATGTCGACGCCACGCAACCTCGACAGCACGTCAGCGACATCTGCAGTCGCCACTTGCTCACCTCGGCCCGCTTGAGGTAATTTCGGCGCAGGCTCTGCATCCAGCTCGAAAGCCTGATGCACCGCACGCAGCGCCGCCTTGGCCTCGCTCCGATCAACTAAAACTGAGATCTTGATCTCGCTAGTCGTGATCATCTGGATATTGATGCCAACTTCCGTCAGAGCCCGGAACATGGCTTCCGCCACACCGGTCCGCCGTACCATTCCCAATCCGACGACCGAGACCTTAGACACTTGATCGTCATGCGATATCTGGTGCGCTGCCACGACGTCGCGCACTTCACTCATGGCATCCAAAGTTGACTCTAGTTCCGCACACGGAACTGTGAATGAAAGATCCGTCAAACCTTGCTCACCCACATTCTGCACGATCATATCTACAGTGATCTTGCGCTCGGCAAGGCGTGAAAAGACTTCCCAACTTGTACCTGGTACGTCCGCCACGCGTAACAAACTGACGCGAGCGTCGTCCAGGGTCACTGCGGCACCACATACAACGTGTGAATTCGATTCTGGAAGATCCGTAATCAGCGTTCCCGGTGTATCCGTCAGACTACTGCGAACGTGAACCTGCACATTGTACTTCTTGGCAAATTCGATTGAACGGCTGTGCATCACGCCTGCACCCAGACTCGCTAACTCCAGCATTTCGTCGTAAGAAACTCGATTGACACGACGGGCCTCAGGAACAATCCGCGGGTCCGTTGTATAAATGCCATCCACGTCGGTATAGATTTCACAGGCGTCAGCACGCAATACCGCCGCCAATGCAACAGCCGTCGTATCGCTACCACCTCGCCCCAGCGTCGTAATATCGGCGTCCTCGTCAACTCCCTGGAATCCTGCTGCGATCAAGATATTCCCTTGATTCAACAGCTGCTGCATACGATCCGTATTAATAGATCGTATGCGCGCTTTGGTATGGGTGCTATCGGTGTGTATTCCGATTTGAGTCCCGGTCAAGCTAATCGCCTTGTGCCCCAAGGAGTCGATCGCCATTGCCATCAACGCTGCGCTAACCTGCTCCCCAGTCGACAACAACATGTCCATTTCACGAGCCGGTGGCCGAGCATGAATCTGCTGTGCCAGTTCGACCAGCAAGTCCGTCTGCTTACCCATCGCGCTAACTACCATGACCACCTGGTGACCCTGCTGTTGCGCACGAATTGCCTTGCGGGCCGCAGCCATGATCTTGTGACTGTCGGCGACGCTGGTGCCACCAAATTTTTGTACAACCAATGACATGAAAACGCCGGCTTATGCGGTAGATGCTTGAGTGAAATAAGCCATCAAACGCCATCCTTCTTCGAAGGACAAAGAAGATTCCGATGCTGCGCGTTCGTGGTAAAACTTATGTTGATCTGGCTGGATTCCCGCACCCGCAATCGCAAACGGAACAAATCCGTGACTGTGAGTTTTCGTTCGCAACGGTGTGGGGTGATCGGGACTGACCAGGATTTGGTAATCTCCCTCTGATTCAAGAGCCGTCATCAATGGGCAGACAATGTCCTGATCGATTGCTTCCAGTGCCGCGATTTTTGCCTGCAAATCACCTTCGTGTGAAGCCTCATCTGGCGCTTCGATATGGACACAAACAAGATCTGTTTTTGACAACGTTTCAATTGCATAACGCCCTTTGGCCGCATAATCGGTATCCGTATATCCTGTCGCTCCGGGAACCTCAACACGCTCCCACCCGATCAACGCCGCAATACCTCGCAACAAATCAACCGCGGTAATCATACTACCTCGGCAACCGTACATCTCCTCAAAAGCCGGGAGCTGAGGCGTCTTCCCAAGACCCCACAACCACAAATTGGTGGCCGGAAGTTGCTTGTTCTGTTCGCGACTCTGGTTGACTGGGTGGTCCGTAAACCACTCAACGCTCTGCCCCATCATCTCATTAAGCCAGTCACTTCCCGGGCCTCTTGGAAAATCATCCACCACTGATTTGTCCGTAAGATCATGTGGCGGAACGGTCCGCGTCTCATTCGAAAATAGTGAAGTGTTTCCGTCGCTGCGAACTAGCAACAAGTTGCGGTAGCTTACCCCAGGTACAAATTCAACGCGTTGGTCGTCTATCTCCTGCTGGGCTGTCCGCAACAACAAACCAGCTTCCTCGGAAGTGATGTGGTCAGCTGTAAAATCACGCATTATCTGATCCTGGACTGTCACCAGGTTACAACGAATTGCCCAATCATCCGGCCCCAGGGCTATATTCTGTGCGGCGGCTTCCAAGGGCGCACGACCGGTAAAGTAGTTGCAGGGGTCATACCCTAGCAGACTCATGTTGGCGACCGCTGACCCAGCGGGTAAATGCGCAGGAACGTGATTCGCACGACCGATCACTCCGTCATTTGCGATCCGGTCCATACCTGGAATATGCGCGGCCTCCAAAGGAGACTTCCCTTCCAACGCATCCTGCGGTTCGTCGGCACATCCATCGGGGATGATAATGACACGTTTCATGACATTCATTCAGGGTTAGACGTTTGCCAAACTGAAAACCAGAACACACGTCACCATCATGACTCATGGACCTGCCATAGAGTCAAACAGCTATGTTGCATCCAATCTATACACTCGCTGCACTGCAGTGCATTTGCCAACACGACACATCGCTCATCGACGGCGTGGCTTGTAAATTTCTAACGCCGTTCCAGAAAACACCTCTGCAGCATTCATCAGGGTCTCGCTCAGTGTCGGATGCGGATGAACAGAATGGCCAACATCAGCCACTTCACACCCCATTTCGATCGCCAGAACCGCCTCAGAGATCAATTCTCCTGCACCGACACCTACGATGCCGCAACCGATAAGCTGGTTTGAATCCGGATCAATCAGCCATTTGGTCAAACCGTCCGTCCGCCCAGTCGCCTGTGCTCGACCACTGGCTGCCCAAGGAAAAAGTGCGGACTCCACACGACGGTTTGCCGCAGCCGCCTGCTGCTCCGTCAATCCAGCCCAGGCAATCTCGGGGTCGGTAAATATCACAGCTGGAATGGCACGCTTGTCAAACTCAGCTGGCTTGCCTTGAATTACATCAATTGCAGTTCGCGCCTGGTGCGCTGCCTTGTGCGCCAACATTGGTTCACCGGCAACATCCCCTACCGCGAGAATATGAGGTTCCGCAGTGCGCTGCTGCCGATCGCATTGAATAAATCCAAGTGAATTCAATTGAATACGGGTATTCTCTAACCCCAGGTGTTGTGTAACAGCACGGCGACCAACGGCAACCAGAACCGCATCGAATTTTTCGATTCTTTGGCTCGCGTTATCCTGCAGCGTTACTTCCACACCAGCAGCACCATCGACCATCTCAAGCACACGCGTATTCAAGCAGAGACGGTCCTCAACGAGTTTTCCGAGCCTCCGTTGCAGGTGTTTGACCAGGTCTGAATCGACCGCCGGCAACAAGCGGTCAGCCATTTCAACAATCGTTACCCGAGAACCCAGGCGGGCGTAAACGGTCCCCAACTCCAAGCCAATGTAACCGCCACCAACGACAAGCAACGAATCTGGTATGCGTTCCAGTTGCAAGGCTTCTTCGGAGTCCATTACGCGCTGGGAGGCAGTACGCAACGACTCCGGAACAATAGGTGCTGACCCGGTGGCAATAATCGCATGATCAAATGTCATTGCGCCGCCAGCCGGTATCGAATCACTCTCGCCTTCCAATTGCAGTGTATTTGCATCTTGGAAACGAGCGCGGGCACAAACGACTCGAACGCCACGGCGTTTCGCTAGTTGCTGCAATCCACCGGCAAGGGTCCCGATCACTTTATCTTTACGTGCGCGGACGCCGGCCAGATCGATGTCAGGTTGACCGAAGACCACACCCCAGTCCTGTCCGAGTTCCTCGACTTCTGAGAGAACACGGGCAACGTGCAGCAGTGCCTTGGATGGAATGCAACCGTGCAAAAGACACGTGCCCCCCAACCTTGGAGCCGCATCGACCAGGACCACATCAACCCCTAGATCCGCTGCCAAAAAAGCTGCAGCGTATCCTCCGGGACCTCCACCGATTACTGCCAAGGGTGCATGCATCTATACAAGCTCGAACGAGCGCACCAGCATAGACAACCATGGGCCCGGGCGGTGCGCGTTGCCGAAAAACAAACCGAGCAAGGCAACTAGCGAGACAGGAACTCGACCACCATATTCACATCAACCGGCAAGCTGATATCGCTCGGTCCGGGATTCCCTTGGACCGTGGCACGCAACGTTTCCGGATCAAAGGCCACCCAGTCCAACGGCTCAGCAGCCTGATCGGCCGAAACCCCACGATACAAGTTGAGCAAGTTCTTTCGATTGCGAACGGTTACCACGTCACCTGGACGCAACAAGTAACTTGGCTTGTCGACCTTAATGCCGTTAACCTGGAAGTGTCCGTGTGCGATCCCCTGGCGTGCCTGGGGACGCGTTTTGGTGAAACCAGAACGTCGAATCACGTTATCTAAACGGCGTTCGCACAGCATCAACAATTCCTCGCCCGTGTTTCCCTTCTTGCGAGTCACGTTGTCAAAAAAACGTCGCAGCTGCCGCTCACCCAGTCCGTAATAGTGCTTGATCTTCTGTTTCTCACGTAACGCAAGTCCGTAGTTAGACGTACGCCGCGGACGGGTATGCATACCGGGAGGCGCATCGCGTCGCTCCATTGCCCGCAAGGCACCGGAACTCTCGTAAATCTGGGCCCCTAGCCGCCTGTTGATACGTGTTTTCGGGCCAGTGTATCGTGCCATCTATTGCTCTTTCTTCGTCCCGCTGCCAAAACCTATGTTCCACCTTGCTTCGAAGCTTCCAATGATCCTGCATTTCAAGGCGTTCAACAAGTAGTGCACCGAAGTTTCTTGACAATTTCTACCCACTGGACGCACCAGCCGCCCTGATTTCTTTGGTCCGCTGGCAAGGTTTTCTGGCAGATTGAGCAACGCCATCCCGACCTGGTTGCCTGCAGCGATAACCGGGTACAACAGAGGCTTCGAACGACAGACGGCGGCTGAGCTGACAGGCACTGCTGAGCAGCCACACCAGCAGAATGCCACGCTTACCAGTCATTAAGGTACGGAATACCACTTGGGGCCAACGGGGCAAGCAGTTTTTGCAGCCAGGACACCACGACGCCTGGAATTGGCTAACGGCTCACCACTTGACTTTGACGAACATCCGTACGTGCCGAATCCTTGTCAGCTGATTCCCGGCGATTCCTAGTTGGCACCTGGGACGCCATTCCTGAAACCTGTGTGGTGCGACTACCGCGGCTTACCGATTTCCAACCGGTGGTAGCCGTTGCTGGCACCGGTCGGGAAGTGCCGGGTCGGTAATATTCGTCCTGAGTGCCACTACCAGTGGCCGGCGGAGGTATCCGCGACTTGCCCCATACCGAAAACGGATCGGTTGCTGGGGCGGTGCGCCGACACCCAACCAGCAGAGGCAGCAATAACAGAAAGGGCAGCAACCTCTTCATCTCGTTCTCCTGCAACCTCCCGACCTGGGCAGCCACTTGGCTCAGCGCCGGCACGATTGAGCCGGTTGCCACATGACAGTTCGCGCACTGAACACCTGGTGAACCTCGATAAGATCCGGCCCAGCGCGTCGGTAGATTATCGATTGCGCTCCGCCAAACCAAGGCCGCTTCGTCGAATCGAGCGGCGCGCATCGACAGTTTTGAGATGACTAGCAGCAAATCTCATCTTACCCAGTTTGCATAAGCCGTATTTCTGTCAAAAAAAGATAAGTTCTCCAGAACTATCCAGCCCGTCCTGCCGAAAATGAAGACCGCGGCCGAAGTCCTCTA
>CAZITS010000167.1:0-9303 GCA_964542185.1 uncultured Pirellulaceae bacterium | reverse complement strand
TTCTGAGTGGTGTTGCTACTGGTTCTGCAGCTGAACAAGAAGATGAATCGAAGCCTGTGGCAAACGAACGAGGGCCACAGTTGGTTGCACCTGAAAATTCACAATTACGCGAAGTTCCGCTGCGCGACTCGAAATTGCCGACAGCCGAGGGCGACTCACTGAGGCGAGCACAGACGATAGTTCGCTTTACGGACACGGATGGGGATGGTAACGATGAGGTGCGGGTGGCTAAGGAGCCGGTTCCTGAAAAGAAACGGCCAGCCACAGTCAGTCGAGTGAACAAACAGAATCCTACCGAGTTGACGGCATTGGATGCGGCCAGGGTCCGCCGGCGAGAGCGCCTGCGACAATGTTTGTCAGTCTATTTTCAACGTCGTGAAATAGCCGCCGAGCGAAGTCCTTGGGGTGTTATGCATTCTCTCATTGCATACGGTGTTGATACGGAGATTGTGGCCCAAGGGCGTTCTGTGAATGCGATAGGCTGGCTTTGCTGGAACGGTGTCTGCAATGGCCAACGGCTATTTACAACAAAACGGGGCCGGCTTGGTGCGAATGTTGGACCAGGATTTCAGGGGCATGACGGTCAGTTTCTTTCCATGCTCGCTCAATCCAAAGTTGGCAGGAATTACGGACTCAAGGTAAAAGGTGCTAATTTTGATGTGATGGATCTGGTTGAATACGAGCAGCGAACGTGTCGCTCAGGGGCCGAATTGACTTTCAAGCTGATCGGGCTTTCGCATTACCTGCCTTCTGACGCAGAATGGGAAAACACCCGGGGTGAAGTCTGGGACATTCCTCGGTTGATTGAAGAGGAACTGGCGCAATCGGTCGTAGATGCGGCATGTGGCGGAACACACCGCATCATGGGGTTGAGCTATGCGGTCTATAAAAGAGCTCGCCGTACAGAGCCGTTTGTCGGTGCGTGGAGTCGCGCCAAGGAATATATCGAGGAATTCCAGGATTACACGTTTACGCTACAAAATCGGGATGCCAGCTTTAGTACGAATTGGTTTACAGGGCGTGGCCGAGACCGCGACATTAACCGTCGTATGGAAACGACGGGGCACATCCTGGAGTGGCTCGTATTTTCACTGCCACAGCAGGAGTTGTTGCAGCCCAGGGTAACGCGGGCAGTAGATTATCTCACGGAGCTCATGCTGCAGAATCGAGATCATGATTGGGAAATTGGTCCGCGCGGACACGCTCTGCATGCGTTGGCGCTCTACGACGAGCGTGTGTTTGGGAGCAAACCTGGAGATCGAGCCGCGGTTCTGGAAGGTCGTGTGGTGTCCACTGAGGAAGCGGTTTCGGGACGCGATACACTGCTCCGCAATGCAGGACGCAGCACAACGAACCGCTAGCACAGATATGTGGGACTTAGCCAGTGCTGCACTGTAGACAGCATTTCCCATAAGAAATTCGCGCTGCGCATTCTTGTGGCATGTTGCCAAACTTCTTACGATGCGAGCCGTGTGACGCAGGGTGTTAGCTATCGTTTGGGTGGGTTTGGCTGTTGAGGACGCGAGGGGTGCCAATGGCACACTGCTCTTTCCTCACAGGGGCCGACTGATCGGGTGATGCGGCAACGTCGCCGAGCCAGTGAGAATGGATTGCTGTTTGCTCGGATCCCAGACGTACGCTCTGTGTGATGATCCTGCTGCCGTGTATTTGTAGACAGACGAGTGCTGTGCCTATGGTGTCCCTGCCTTACAGTGACCAGTTTGCAACAATTTACGGCCTTGCTGTCAAGCTGAGTGTTGCCACAGATGCTGATGCCCTATTGGTCATGTTAGATGGTTCCACCGATTGGAAGGCGATCAAAAAGGCGGCTCGTCGGACCAAGATTCTCGTGGTCGCTGATTTGGAGGAGGAGTTGGAGGGGGCCGCTGAGGAAGGGCTGGCAACGTTAGTGCTTGATATGGAAGAGGCCCCTGTATTCGAGAAATTGACCCAGGCGTTACTGGAGGCCGTGGCTGATGACATTCTGGAGCCTGGGGCAAATGTCATCGCGGTTTACAGTGGATTTGAAGAAGGGAAGATCGACTCGATTAGTCAAATCCGGATGGACGAACATCTGGGACGTCTGACGGTCAGGGATTTACGGCAGTTGGAAACCAGTGTCTCGCTAGACACCCTCAAACTAGTACTGGATTTGGCGATTGAAGTAGGCCGAGAGGGCCGTGAAGGAAAGCACGTAGGAACACTGTTTGTTGTGGGCGATACACGGACGGTTCTCGCACTAAGCCGACCCGCGGGATTTGATCCGGTGCGCGGCTACGGTCGTAAAGAGAGGCGTTTGAGTGACCGCAGAATTCGGGAAGCGATCAAAGAGATTGCACAATTAGACGGTGCATTCATCATTTCGGCTGATGGTATCGTAGAGCGTTCATGCCAATTGGTTGAAGCGTCCCATGCGAATTTAACGTTGTCCAAAGGACTGGGATCTCGGCATTGGGCAGCTGCGGCGATTTCGAAGACTAGCAAGGCAATCGCGATTACAGTCAGCCAGTCCAACGGGATTGTCCGCGTATGGCAGAATGGAGAAGTGATGCTTCGAGTGGCTCCATTCCGACGTGCGATGAAATGGCGCGATTTTGATTACGAACCACCTGGGCCATCCGAGTGAGTTAGCGACTCTACGTGTGGGCAGCTGCGGCGAGCCGTCTTGTTTATGGAATCGGACTGAGACGTGACTCGAGTGTGAGCTGACGTACCATTTCCTGTACGTTACCCGTTTCCGCCAGCAAGGCTTTTTGCCGCGATGCGTTATCGGAAGCTTCCGCCATTTCCTGGATGTATTCAAGGTGCTCGGCACACCCCAATTCACTGGCTTGCGGAGCCATGCGGCGAATGAGTGCCTCAGTGACTTTGGGAACAGGTTCCACTTCATATGTAAAAGAATTAACAAGTTGAGCGTTGGTGCCAAATCGGCAGGCTCGCCACTTGTTTTGCCGCACCATCATTGGATG
Organism: uncultured Pirellulaceae bacterium; assembly: GCA_964542185.1. Taxonomy (GTDB): domain Bacteria; phylum Planctomycetota; class Planctomycetia; order Pirellulales; family Pirellulaceae; genus UBA9264. The sequence continues at coordinate 6,334 of CAZITS010000167.1, read as the reverse complement.
GCAGTCATGTTGGTATGCGCCTTCGTCGATCTCGTCGGATAACGTTTGTACTAGACACTGAATGAGTGCTGCTAAAGCCAAGGTTTCACGTAGCCGTCCGGGAATGTCGCAGACTCTCAATTCGACAGTTCCGAATTTATGATGAGGACGTACATCCCACCATATTTCACGGATGGTGTTAATAAACCCGGTGTCGACGAGATGGTTTATCAACCATACATATTCACTCCAATTACGCATTAGTGTTGGCAGGCCAGCGGTCGGTAAGCCTTCCATTATCTTTGACCGGTATGAGGCTAAACCGGTATTTCGGTTTTCCCAGAATGGGCTGCTGCAGCTGAGGGAGAGCAGGACTGGAAGGTATTGCATGATTCGGTCGCAGATCATGACGGCTTTGTCTCCTGAATCGACTCCGACGTGTACGTGGAGGCCAAAGGTTACAAGCCGGCGAGCCATTTCTTGCAGTAGTTCAACGAGATCTTGATAACGTGGGTCAGGTGTCACTTGTTGTTCATGGCAAGACGAAAATGGATGCGTGGCACCCCACCAGAGCCCAAGGTTCAGTTGATCTGCCGCCTGTTCCAATAAGATCACCTTTTCGGTCAAGTCAGTTTCTGCGTCTGCGACCGTATCACAGACGCCGGAAATGACTTCGATACAGCATTGCATTAATTCGGGTTTGAAATCGATGCGCCGTTCTTCCGGAAGGAGTTCGACTAGTGGTTGTATGGCACTGGTCAGGGACATCGTTTTGGCGTCGACGATTCCCAATTCCAGTTCAATACCTATAGTGGGTCGGTCGTTGGAGTGGAATTCGAGTTTACCCATGGTTGTTTCTTGATTAATTGAGCGAGTGGTTAATTGACGGCAAGCAACCGTGTGAGCAGAGCAGCAACGACCGCCACGGGAGATGCTCCAGATGACGGGTTAGTGTGACAGGTTGCAAGAACAATGAGGTTAGATTCCGTTGGCAGTTGCAGTCGTCGTTTGGATTGGTGGGAGTTCAGGTTTCTGAGGTCGGCTGGCGGAGGCTCGGGTTCTCAAGCTGCACGCGGTTGGGATCGGACCAGTAGATTGCGATGCGAGCCAAGATTTTTGCGCCTACCGAAATAGCCTGTTCGTCGATGTCAAACTCTGGTGTGTGCAAAGGGGTGGGTTGCGCATGTTCGGCATGGCTGCCGATCCGTAGCATGAAGCCAGGGACCTGTTGAAGATAGAAAGCAAAGTCCTCGCTTCCCATGCTGGGACGCGCGAGAGAATCCAGTCCCTTGTCATCGACCACTTCCCGCGCACAGCGGCGGACCAGGTCGAATAGCCTATGGTCATTGAAGACGCCAGGCGCACCGGGGCCAAGGGCGAGCGTGACGGCTGTTCTCGTAGTGCTGCCTACTCCATCCGCCAGTTGTTGAAGATGTGCTAGAGTCTGGTCCCTTACTTTTCGGTCCAGAGTTCGCACCGTGCCACGTAATTGTACCTTTTCAGGAATCACATTGGCATTTTCACCCCCTGCGATTTGGCCGATCGTCACTACCACGGCGTCTTGGCTGTCGGTGAGACGCGGCAAGCTGACGTAAATTGCGTTAATGAGTTGCGCAGCTGCAGCGATTGGATCACTGGTTTCATGAGGACGGGCAGCATGTCCACCGCGACCAGAAATCGTCAGCATTACTTCATCGCAGTTGGCAGTCAGTGTTCCTGGGCGTAGTCCCACATGACCGATACTACGAAGAGGATCCATGTGGATTGAGAAAATAGCTTCTACTCGTTCGAGCGCGCCAAAGTCAATCATTTCTCGTGCGCCTTGACAAGTCTCTTCCGCTGGTTGGAATATTCCGCGGAGTGAGACCGGCCAAGGAAGATGCTCTCGCTGTTCTAATTCAGAGATCGCCGACAACGCTCCAGCGACGAGAGCCGTGTGTGCGTCATGTCCGCATGCATGCATCACACCTGTTACCTTGCTGTGGTAGGCAACTTGTTTGCTGTCTTGAATGTGCAATCCGTCGAGGTCGGCGCGGAGAGCGATGCGGGGAAGCGCGAACGGGCTTTGTTTTAAATGGAAATCCGCGAGTAGACCTCGGCCGTCAGGACCGGTCTTGGTGTGGTAGCCTGAGTTCTCAAGCCACCGCGAGATGTATCTGGTGGTTTCTCGCTCTTCACCCGATGGTTCCGGGTGCATGTGTAGATGTCTGCGCAACTGAACCAGTGATGAAAACTGACGTTCCACGACGCGATCGAGTTCCGATTGCCAGTCGTGAATCATGGAAGACTCCAGGGAGGAGGGCGGCTCACCTATGCGTTACTTGCAGCAACCATGGTCCATCCAATGTTGGTGGAGAAGGGCAAGCTTGGGGCGGCAGCCATCCCGTTTCCTTGGACTGGCGTTTCTGTTAGCACCAAGGCAGTACTCCCTCACTGAACGGGAGAATCCTCGGTCGGCTCATCAGGCTGGATGATTTTACGCAACCACCAGCCCCAGATGAGGTAATGAAAGAGGAGTAAACCCAATAGCATCCACATGCCAATCGCAATGGCAATGCCAATCATCCCCGGTAGCAGCATCAACAACAGCGTGATTACGACCATCGCACCAGATGCCGAGGCGATGGTCGTCCAACCGGCAGGGCGACTTTGTTGCAGTGGCGGTTTTTCCGGCAGGGTGGGCATGGGCTATTTGCAGATGCGTGGGGGTGTTTGTCCTTAGCCCACGAATTCTGGCGTCACCAGTTCTGGGATTACCTTGGTTTGATGACCGCGACGCAATAGTTCCGTGACCGCTTCGCGCCCACGCTGTCCGAAATCGAGTGTCCAGTCGTTCACGTACATGCCGACAAATTCGTCTGCCATGGCGCGGTCCAGACCACGGCCAAATCCGAGCGCGTAGTCTAGTGCAGCATCTCGGTTGTCGAGCCCGTATTGGATACTCTCTTTCAAGAGCCTGTGTACATCGTTGATTGCCGATTCACCGAGGTCTTTGCGAATCGCGTTTGCCCCAAGTGGCAGGGGTAATTCGGTTTCCTGGAACCACCATTTTCCCAGATCGATGATGAGTTGCAGATTGTCTTCGGCGTAGGTGAGTTGGCCTTCATGGATGATCAGGCCGGCATCGACGGTCTGCCCGTTGTATTCGCCTTTGACAACCGTTTCCAGGATCTCGTCAAAGGGGACAACGACGTGGTTGAAGTCCATGCCAAGACACATACGTAATGCGAGATAGGCCGTTGTCAATGTTCCGGGGACTGCGAGAGTCATGCCACGGAGTGCATCGATTTCACAAGATTGCCGTGCGACTACCATTGGTCCATATTGATCCCCCATGCTTGCGCCGCAGGCGCAGAGGAGGTACTTGTCGGCCAGGTGGGCGTAAGCATGGAGGCTGACAGCGGTCAGTTCAAGTTCGCCCGAGAAAGCTCTTCGATTCAGTGTTTCAATGTCGACAAGCTCATGTTCGAAGCGATAATCTCCGGTTTCAATCTTGTCCCGAGCTAATGCATAAAACATGAATGCATCGTCAGGGTCTGGGCTATGGCCGACGCGAATAAGTTGTTCTGGCAAGATTGGATTCCGTTCGTTTCGTGATTGTGAACTGCAATCTCGACATCTTGTCCCAATCGCTCTCAAATCGCAACCAGTGGCGCGGTAAACTACTTGCCGATTCGTGTGTGGGGAGTCTCTCTGAGAAGGGGGTCCTCGAGTTGTGAACCGCCTGTGGAAGAGCTGTGGAAGAGGAGGTACAGCGAACCGTGAGAGAATATGGCGGCGGATGCCTTACGCTTATTGACGCGGCCAGTGGGCACCCGGTTTTCCAGGCACTTGTCCTGTGGTTCACGACCATCAGAACAAATCATTGACGAAAGTGCTTAAGGACAACAGTCAGCGGCCGTTCTGGAACGAAAATGCTATTGGCCGATCTCCAGGTTGCGATGTCTCGGGGTATCCAGAAGTCTATTCACCACCATCGACGTGTTTGACGTCAGAGGGTTGAGTGCTCGCCGCCTGGCGGTTTTCTCGCCGAATCGCGTCATAGACTTCTTGCCTGTGCACCGGAATGTTCTGTGGCGCATCGATTCCCAGACGAACCTTGTCCCCCCGGATATCTACGATCGTCAACACGATGTTGTCGCCGATCATAATACTTTCGTCTCGATGTCTCGAAAGAACCAGCATCCTGGGTACCTCCTCTAGCCGACTACTGGACCTTACAGGTCGTATCGCCCATCCACTCTTGTTGGGCTCGGAATGGTTCTCTGCTCCTTGGCGAAGCCAGCCGTGCTGTTGTACTGCACACTTCTGGCGCCGCGCTAATGCCATTTATCGACGCCCGAATGCCGGAGGGCCACTTGGCTCGTTGACATACCCGTTGTTCGGAAGGCAACGGATGTAGTACCGGGAGTTTGCGCGCAACCAGACGCATTGTTCCGGTCGCAAGGGTGGACCTGCCGTGGAAGGTGGTTTCTGGTCTCTTCAGGACGGGGCCTAGGCAGCCGCTTTCGTCACGTGAGAGGTGGTTCCCACCGGGAGTTGTAACGGCTGGGAATTGGCAATGAGAACCTGGCGGCCGATACAGTTCTGCTTGTTGACGAGGAGGGGCGCTTGCAGATTGACTGTCAGCTGGAACCCAGTCTTGGCGACTGTCGCGAAGACTAAAGCCTGGCCATCGTCTGCCAATTCCAGCGGCGCGACATCGGATTGTTTGACATGTACGTCGTAATCAGGGCAATACTCGCGCGGACTGACAACAGGCAACGCCATTTCGCGGTTGCACAGATTCTGTAACCATCCCAAACGTTCGTTGTCGGGGTCCGTGAGCAGGACCCAATGCCTTTGATCTTCAAGTCCGATCAAACCGCGCGGAAATAGCCAAATCTCAGCAGCCGCACACGAAATAGTTCCAAAGCGACTCGTAGAGATCTGCATGATCTGCTCCTGTGATTCACAGGGATTTGTGCTTGGTGTCAGAATAGACGCGCACGGGCAAACCGCCCTCATGTGTGGTTTTCATCGGCACAGATGGAGACCGCAGACCAGTAAAACCGGAAAAATCGTTAAAGTCGGTGTAATGGTCGCTTGGGGTTGCTAGTAGGATTTGCCAAATACTGCGCGGCGCGAACTCGGTTTGCCTGTCATGATACATGTTCCCGGTTCCTCTTCCGATTCAAGCGGGATACAGCGAATTGTCACCTTGAGTTTTTTCAGCAGTGGTTCCAGCGCCGATTCGTCGTCGAAATGGCACAGTGCAAAGCCGCCCTGGGGTTCCGTGGTGGATTGGGTCGGTTCGGTGAAAAAGTCTCGGAAGTCGTCCAGTGAGTCGATGGGGTGCGTGTTTTGCTCGCGCAGTTCCAAGGCTTGTTGGAACAACCCATTCTGAATAGCGTCTAACCTGTCTGCGATTGTTTCGACAAATTCTGTACGCGCGATGCCACCGATTTTTCCGGTCGTTCTCTGGGAAACAAAGACCTGGTTTGCAGCCATGTCCCGTGGACCAACTTCCACACGGATAGGGACGCCGCGTTTAACGTGATGCCAGTTCTTTTCACCGCCGCGCAGATCTCTGTCATCAAGCAGGACTTGAATGGGTTGCCCTGCGTAATGTTGTGCACTGATTTGCTGCCGGAGTTCGTCACAGTAATTCAGGACTTCTGTGCGTTCGTCATCGTCGCGGAAGATCGGCAAGATGACCACGTGCTTGGGCGCCAATCGTGGTGGCAATACCAGTCCATCGTCATCACTGTGCACCATCAGCAGGGCGCCAATCAAACGCGTGGAAACACCCCAGGAAGTAGTCCAAGCGAATTGTTGTTCGCCGTTCTGGTCCTGGAAAGCAATCTGCTGTGCCTGGGAAAAATTTTGTCCCAGGAAATGTGATGTCCCAGCTTGTAACGCCTTACGGTCTTGCATCATCGCTTCGATGGTCAAGGTGGAGACCGCTCCAGGGAAACGCTCGGCCGCTGTTTTTTCTCCCTGAATCACGGGCATTGCCATATAGTTTTCCGCAAAGTCAGCATAGACATCGAGCATTTGCCGTGTCTCGTCGAGCGCTTCCTGTTTAGTTGCATGTGCGGTGTGGCCTTCTTGCCAGAGAAATTCCGCAGTTCTGAGGAACAGCCGGGTACGCATTTCCCAACGTACGACGTTGCACCATTGGTTGATTTTCACTGGCAGGTCGCGGTACGACTGGATCCACTTGGAGTACATCGATCCAATGATCGTCTCACTAGTTGGTCGAACGACTAGCGGTTCTTCGAGTTTGCCTGCGGGTTCCAAGCCTCCGTCAGGGCCTGCCTCCAAGCGATGGTGGGTGACGACGGCGCATTCTTTGGCAAACCCATCCACATGC
>CAZITS010000166.1:0-9382 GCA_964542185.1 uncultured Pirellulaceae bacterium | reverse complement strand
GTGCAGGCCTGCAAGGGACTATTCGGGGGTGAAATCTGAAATAACCGAGGCCTGGCGGACATGCTGGTTGGCGCGGTTGATCGCGCGCAGGGAAACCTGGATGCCTCGTGCTGGGTAAGGATAGGGTGGTGAGGTTTCACGTTCGATCGGTGAATCGGCAATCAGGCCATCGGTACCCTCATCCGTGAAGTTGTCGCCATCTTCGTTGTGTAGATTATTTTCATAGTGAGAGGACCAGGTGTCGTAGACTGCCGTGGGCGCGATATAGCCCCATTCAGGTCGAATCGTACCCGCGGTCGGGGCGACTCCGCGCAATCCGGAGCGGAGTGCCGGTGGGCCAGAAAAGAGGGACAACTGACTGGTTTGCACATCGGTCAACGACGTATATGGCCAAACACCGCCAAAGTCCAAGGCAAAGAAATACGGCCACATGGAAAGATAGTTGTAGGGATAATTCCAGGCATAGTAGAGATCGACATAGGCGCCATAGCCAATCCGGCGTTGGTTGGTTGCCGGGAGTGGATTGTAGCCAGGGTCGCCAGGCTGCAGGACGGAACCAGCGAGTTCCATCAAGGGAGCCGTCGCGTCATAAATGCGGACGTCAAACGCTAACGCATCCGCGAGCATCACATCGTGGCCCCTGGAATCGCTGATCAAGCTGTTGTTGTTAAATGTGCGAAATTCCTCTTTGCGGAACATTAGTCCGTAAGGCGATACGCTGCCCGGTACGCCTCCATCAGCTGGCGCAGGAATCTGGACATCATCAGAACGGTGTGGAAATTCGAACCGCCGCGTACCGGATGTACCGCTAATGGCGCGATTCAGATCGCTCATCGCAAAACGTGAGTAACGGTATTCACGACGAGTCAGATCAGCCAGTGAATTGGCGCGAAACCCCCAGTACAGAGTTCCTTCCGGTGAAAACCAGTAATGCAACCGTAACGAGAGGTCGACGTGATTAAGAAGGCGACGTAACGCCGCGGTTGCCTGGATTAAACTGGGGCGTCCTTGCCAACAAAGGAGTGTCCGTCGCAGAGGGTTGGCTCGAGTGACCGGGTCTACCAGGAAACCGGTTTCCTCGTCGTTCAGGTCAGGACGTATCAACAATACACGTCGGCGGATCGTGAAGTCTTCCCCACTGTCGATAACGCTGTCGAGATCGAGATCTTCGAGTGTGGCCCACCAAACGATTTCCGCGTTCTGGGATTCAATGATCTCTGGATTGCTGGCGAAAAAACCGATTTCTTTCCAGTCGGAGAGATCGCTGACGCCATCTCCATCGTCATCACCGTTGGTGAGCCCGATTGGGTAATTGAATCGAAATCCGACCGTATCATTGCGATAGGCAATGACATTGGATTCAAAGCGATGGAAGCTTCCCTGGAAGGGTTTTTCGCCAGAGTGTGCGGTGAACAGTAACCTGTCGTCCCAGTCGCCCAGCATGGGATCATTGGCGATGTGTGTACCCAGGGAATCGCGCCACGCGCCTTCGATGTACTCGAAATACCCTTCTCCATGTGCATTGTCGGACCATGGTCGCATAGGAACCGTGATCCCATCCAAGTCCTGCTGGAGACGTGCCTCGACCATTCGCATCTTTCCAGACAGTTCCAGGGCAGCCCGACTTTGGCTGAAGTTGTCACCAACGATGTCGAACATCTGCGTAAGTGCGAGGATAAGCAGCATCGTGAGGGCCATGGCGACCATCATTTCGATCAGCGTAAAGGCGCGGCGCGGAGTGCTTTTGTCCGTTAGCCGGTCGAGGTGTGGTTGCGTCATGGAATGGACCTCACTACCACCGAATGGTCACTGGGAAGGCACACCTGGCATCGTGTAGCAGAGCCCAGATCGGGCGATCGATTATCCCAAAATACGACGTAAGTCGTTTTTAAGTAACATCTTTATTCAAGTGGGATACGGCTGTTTTGTCAAGCAGAAATAGTCTTTTTGGGGGATGTATTTCTAGCCAGACGCCGGGGGAAAGCGACAAAACCCAACGTACTGTCGGCGTGCTTGTCGCCCGCTAGTAAATCGAAAGAATAAGAGGCTTGAGGAGAATGGGATGGATTGGTGGCCTCGAGGGTGTATGGCGTGCGAGTTGTAATCAAAGATTCTTATCAGATACTCAGTGTGGCAGCGGCCGCAGAAGTCGCTCAGGCTGTCCGTGCGAAACCGAATCTTGTACTCGGCTTGGCGACCGGATCCAGTCCGTTAGGAATTTATCAGGAGTTGATTCGGCTACATCGTGTCGAAGGGCTCGATTTTAGCCAGGTAACCACTTTCAATTTGGACGAATATGTCGGCCTTGCTCCCGACCATCCCCAGAGCTACCACGCGTTTATGCGCGAACATCTTTTTCAGCACATCAATGTTTCCGCAGAGAGAACACATGTTCCCGTCGGGATTTCAGAAGATTATGTTGCTTATTGCCGGTCTTATGAAGAACAGATCTGCGCTGCGGGCGGCATCGACCTTCAGTTACTTGGCATCGGCCGCGATGGCCATATCGGGTTCAATGAACCAGGCAGTTCGTTGGGGTCTCGGACGCGGTTGAAAACCCTGACGGCGCAGACAATCGAAGATAACGCTCGTTTCTTTGACCATCCCGAGGAAGTGCCTCGCTTTGCGGTAACGATGGGAGTCGCCACAATATTGGATGCACGGCGGGTTTTACTGTTGGCCAGTGGTAAAAAGAAAGCCAAAGCGATTGCACGTTCGGTTGAAGGCCCCATTTCCAGTATGTGGACGGCCAGTGCGTTACAATTACACGCAGACACGACGGTCTTTTTGGATCACAAGGCAGCGCGCAAGCTGAGCCAACTTGAGTACTACCATTGGATTGAACAACAGGCAGCCGACGTTTCTCCATAGGCAGGCAGACTCGCCAGCCAACGGTTTATGCAGGAGCACACGTGTCCGGTTCTGTGTTTACCTGTTGCCAATGTCAGCTTTCCGATCGCGTGTTCGTTCATCCTTGATTCTGTCCCGTTGTTCTCCAAGTCGTTGAACGTTTGGATCCAGAGTACGATAATCAGTGACAGTTGCGGGTGCGCCTGTCGTGTCGTCTCCTGCAAAGCGGCGATGGGTGGTGCCTCCTCTGAATTATCGGCCCAAGATCCTGGAGCAGCTCCGAGTGAACGTTCAGTGCGCGCGGTGTGGTGAAGAGTTGCTAGGTGCTGTGAACCGCTGTTGGCGGTGCGGAACTGATTTCGTGTCACCTGTTGGCTCAGCTGAATTACCGCCTGTGCGCAGAACGCCGTTGGCGGCGTCGGCAGCACCATCTGAAAATACCGGCGATGATAGTTCTTCGACGGATTCAAATACGGATTGCCAGGGTGGCGCAGTGGCGGACTCAGAGCTTGTTGATGTCGGTTTTGGAAACACGGCGCCGGTCCAAGTTGGTTCACCGTTTCGTCAAGGTTCGCTGCGACCGTCCTTCGATGGTTCCGAAAATCCCAGGCGAAATGTTACGGCGCAGTTGGGATTCCCATTACAGAAAACGCGGTATCCACGGAATCTGGCTGCCCAGGGTGGTGCGGTTAGCTCCATTAGCCTCGGGTTTATTTCCTTAATTGGCGTGACGTTGTCCGTGTGGGGGGCATGGAGTCCTTTAGGTCCTGTCGTAACTGCGGTGCTGGGGATTCTGATGGGGGCCTGGGGAGCGTTCTCTCAGTTGCGGAGGGTGGCGACCGTTGGATTGGTGATCAGTTGTTTCGCGTTCGCAGTTGCTGGATTCTTGGGTGCCGTGGAAGTTTATGTGTATGTCAATGGAGAGGATCCGTTCGCTCCAGTATTGGACGAATCGTTAAATGATTGATGGGTCTGCCGATAGGGGATCTGCGTGCTCTGCCAACAGCTGGTCGCCAGGCGGTATGGCAAATCAGAGGCAGCTATGAAACCAATGACAGGGGGCATCGTGTAGCCCGGGCTGCGCGCCACACGTTGCTAATTCGTATCGTCGGTCTGAACGGAATCAGCTGAAGTTGTGGGTGGCTGGGTGAGGGAATGCCAGATCAGTAATCCCGCACCACACACCAGCATGCTGTCCGCGATGTTGAAGTTTGGCCAGGTGTGATCGGGCGGCCACTGGAGCAGAATCCAATCACGGACGCCATAATGAAACTCAGCAGGGGTCGCCGTGGTATGCCAAAAACCAAGTCGGTCGTACAGATTTCCAGCGATACCTGCCATGACACATCCCAGCGCGGTCACAAGCAGCCGATCATGCGCGGCTCCATATTTGAACAACCAGACCAGAATGCCAATGCCTGCGCCGATCGAGAGCGTCGCAAACACCGCGGTAAGTCCCTGACCAATGCCAAACAAGGCGCCTCGGTTTACTGCTGTCTGAATGCCGACATAGCCCTCAGCCAACCACCATGTGGACTTGGCGCTGGGCAGACCCAGCCACGCAAAGGTGGCTTGTTTACTTAGGAGATCCGCCAGGCAACCGACCACGGTGATCGAGAAAAAGAGGGCGTATGCGCTACCTGGAATCGTTGCAGGACGTGTTGTTTCAGCTTTCAAGCTTGCTGGCACACTTGACGCAGTGAGGCGTGTGAGGAATGGCTTTGAGACGAGTCTTGGGAATCTTTCCCTGACACTCGACGCACAGACCATAGATCGCACCTTCAATCCGCTCAAGGGCAGATTCGATCAACTCGAGCGTTTCTTCATCGTTTTCCATCAAGCTCAAGGTGAATTCCTGGTCAAAATTGTCGCTGCCCACGTCTGCCATATGAATTGGCATGCTAGACAGGTCCCCGCTTGCTTCGCTGCGTGTTTGTTTCAACGCGGCGTTTGCCATCGCCGAAACATCTTGGCGAATCCGTGCTCGGTGGTAGAGCAAGATTTCCTTGTACACTTTGCATTCGGACTTCTTCAGGTAGACGGTTTTCCGGGGCATCGCAATCCTACTCCCAAGGGGTGGAAGAGAGCCAACAAATGGCACAAATCCCTATAGCCTTTCCATTCTAGCGCTGATGAAAACTACTGTCAAATTGCAGAAACGCGTTTTTGGTTTGTCACAAGTCATTGCCTGCGTATAGGTTGCGTAAATTGCCTCAGGTAGCTGGTCATCCCCATTTGTAATGTCACATTGGCCAATGTGGCAGTGCCCATGCAGTATTTGGCCTGGTAGCTATGACGAGACGGTGCGGCATTACTCTGTGAAGACACCCTATTGGGGTGTTATTACCGATTGAAGTCTGACGGCTGAGTGCAGCAGGAATCGTTAAGGCGGTGTTGAGGTTTAAGGGCTGGTTGATGGGTTGTGGTCGCTTTCATAGACTACGCCCGTAAACTGGCTTGGTTCGATCTTTCTTGGATCTGGCCAGTTGTTTCGACGGGAGGTTCATTTCGGACCCGAGAGATGCTAACAAGTTTCACGCAATCGTCCGGAAACAGCCCTGGCGATGTTCTTTGGCAACCAGTTTGCGGTTGTTTTTCATGAGGCAGCAGGTCATCCAGTGACTTTGACCGAGACCGCTTTTCAGAAGTGTATTTCCCCCTCTTGCGGAGCGGTATTCGAAGTCGATGACGTTCTGGTTACCTGTCGCGAATGTGGCGAGCTGCTAGACGTGGGCTACGACTGGAATCGGAGCCAGCCTCCGGATTCGCTGCAGCAGTTTGAAAATGCCTGGCGAACCCGCACGGATCCGCTCTGTTTCAGTGGAGTGTGGCGTTTTCGTTCGCTGTTACCGTTTGCATCACCTGATCAGGTGGTCACAATCGGCGAAGGCCAGACTCTTCTGCAGCCGGCTGATGCCGTGGGTAACTACGTGGGGCTCAATACAGGCCGTCTGTTTCTGCAATACGAGGGATTAAACCCCTCGGGAAGTTTCAAAGACAACGGCATGTCGGCGGCTTTCACGCACGCACGGATTGCCGGAGCTCGCAGGGCAGCCTGTGCCTCTACCGGCAACACGAGTGCATCCCTAGCTATGTATTGCGCTGTGACGCGTCGAATGCAGGCGATCATCTTCATTGGTTCGGGAAAAATTTCTTACGGAAAGTTAGCTCAGGCGCTGGACTATGGTGCTCTGACAGTACAGATTTCCGGCGATTTTGATGATGCAATGGCGCGTGTGCAGGAAGTATCGAAGAAACTGGGGATTTACCTCGTAAACAGTGTCAATCCGTTCCGACTTGAAGGTCAGAAGACCATCATGTTTCGCGTTTTGGAAGCGCTGCATTGGGAGATTCCAGACTGGATTATTGTGCCAGGAGGAAATCTCGGGAATTCAAGTGCCTTTGGCAAGGCGTTTGCCGAATTGCATGAATTAGGTTTGATTGACCGTATTCCTCGTTTGGCGGTAATCAACGCTGTGGGTGCAAACACGTTGCATGAACTGCACGAGGTGCGAGGCGTGCGGTGGGGGGCGAGCGATGCTGATGAAGTCATCGGTGGCTACTACCAGCAACTAGATGACGAGCAGAGGAAAGCGTCGACCATTGCCAGTGCGATAGAGATTAACCGGCCTGTGAACCTGGCCAAATGTTTGCGAGCTTTAGATGTTTGTGATGGTGTCGTGCGGCAAGTTACGGATCAGGCGATTTTGGATGCCAAAGCGCAGGTAGGTGCCGGCGGTATCGGTTGTGAACCTGCCAGTGCTGCGAGTGTAGCTGGCGCGCGCCAGTTACGGGAAGAAGGTCTGATTTCCCGGGATGATCGAGTGGTCTGCATTCTGACCGGACATTTATTGAAAGACCCCAGCGCAACCATGGCTTACCACACGACGGACCAGCAGGAATTCAATCGAGTCCTGGGAAGTAGAGGCGTGCAGAGCGCCACATTTGCCAACCGAGCTGTGGCGGTACCGAATGACCCGGATGCCATAATCAAGGCCATTCAGCTCTATAGTTGAGAAGAATGGCTCCACACTGTCCAGATGCTGAAAACCAGCTTGTTTAGTGCTGGAACTGCCGTTCGTGGTTTGGTTTGGTGCTCGCGCGGCATTCTCACTATAATAGGCGACGGTCTCCGCTTGTCTTGAGAAAAGGACGATTCAGATGCCCTCCATAAAACCCAGTCGAAGAGAACTCTTGAAGATTGGTTCACTCGCTGGCCTCAGTATGGCGGAAATCCTGCGATTGCAGGAAACGTGTGCTTTCGATCAGAAGCCTGCCAAAGAGATCAATTGCATTTTCATTTTCGTGCTTGGTGGAATGCCCCACCAGGATATGTGGGACTTGAAGCCCGACGCGCCGGCAGAGATTCGTGGCGATTTTGAGCCCATTAGTACAGCTGTGCCAGGTATCCAGATCGGTGACGTTTTGCCGAAGATTGCCGGCGTTACGGATCGGATGTCGATCTTACGTAGTATGACGCATGGCGACTCCGATCATGGCCGCGGTTTTCACATCATGATGACCGGCAAGAAAGCTGGCGTAGGTGATTTCAACGGAAACCAGAACAATAACCAGCATCCTTGTTTAGGGTCGATGGTAGCGAAACTGGGTAAGCCTGGAGCGTTGCCACCGTACATCTCCGTACCCAATTTTCTCAATAGTGGCGGCCCATCGTTTCTGGGGCCGAGCTATGGGCCGTTCGTAATCGCTGCGGACCCAGCACAGCCTGATTTTTCGGTGCGGGACATTACTTTGCCTACCACTGTGACTAACGATCGTAATTTGCGACGGCAAGCAGCGCTGCGGGAGATCAACCGGTTTGAACGCGGTGTGCAGGATGTTGCCACGCAGGTGAAGTCATTGGATACGTTTTACGAGAAAGCGTATGGAATGATGACATCCAAGGCAGCAAAAGAGGCATTTGACATTCAACGTGAACCCACCAGGCTGAGGGAAGATTACGGCATGACTAGCATCGGGCAATGCAGCCTGCTGGCGCGTCGTTTAGTTGAATCAGGATGTCGGTTTGTCAGTATCGAAAATGGTCACTGGGATACGCATCGAAAGAATACCTACAGTTTGCGTGAGTTGTTGTGCCCTGCCTTTGACCAGGCCATTCCCACTTTGCTGAAGGACCTCGAACAACGTGGGATGCTGGATGACACGCTGGTCGTGATTACTACGGAATTTGGCCGCACACCTCGCATTAATCAACTGGTCGGAAGAGATCACTGGCCAAACGCGTTTTCGATTTGTATGGCAGGTGGTGGTTTGAAGTCCGGACAGGTAATTGGCGCGACGGATAAGCAGGCGGCAGAAGTGACTGATCGGCCAATCACCCCCCAGGACATGTGCGCAACAATTCTGAAAGTACTGGGTATCGATTATCAGAAGGTCTTGCGAACTCCAATCGGGCGCCCAATACCGCTGGTTGATGATGGAAAACCCGTTGATGAGCTATTTGGCTGATTCTTTTGCTACGGCTTTGTAAGCCACACATTGGAATGCCGTTGCCCCGTGACTCTTCGCTGGCGGGGTTGGTTGAGCCCGAGATAGCAGTCGTTGGGGTATTTCTGCATGTCGTCTGACGACACTCTGCGTTTTGCCAGGTTGCCCAATGGTCGCCGTATTTGTCGGCTGGGTTTGGCGACACGCGGTAATACTTCTCTTGACCGATCCAGTGTTGAAGCTGCACTAGATGCGGGTGTCGACTACTTGAACTGGTGTGGTCACACTGACGGTATGCGAGAAGCAATTCGCAATTTGGGTAGCAAACGTCGGTCAGTCGCGATTGCAGTGCAGTTGCAGTCACGTACGGCTCCATCGGCACGGCGCGAACTCGCAGCAATCAAGCGAGATTTAGACACCGATTATATCGATGTTGTAACGTACTATTATGTCGAAGATCCTGCTGAATGGGCAGAAATTATTGCGCCAGGAGGAGCCGCTGAAGTCCTCGACGAAGAGCGTGCACGCGGGACGATTACGACCATTGGTTTGACCACCCATCAACGTTCGCTGGGGGCTCAGTTGGCACAGAGTGGTCGAATCGATTTATTGATGATTCGCTACAACGCGGCACACCGAGGTGCAGAAGAAGAGGTTTTTCCGACCACGCGGAAGCTGGGCGTCTCGGTCGTCGCATTTACATGCCTGCGATGGGGAGCCCTAATGCAGGAAACGCCGCAAGATCCCCAGGGTTTTGTCCCGCCGTCTGCGTCACAGTGCTATCGTTTCGTACTGACCAATCGCCATGTCGATGTGGCCTTGATGGCTCCTGATGGAGACCGGGAATTGCAGGACAATCTGTCTATTCTCAACGATTGGCACGAGCTGGATCAGGCAGAGTATGCTAGTCTCGCGGCCCACGGCCAACGAGTGCGTTTGCATGCTGGACACTTCCCTTGAACCGCAGTGCTTCTTTTGAGAAGGATGTGGCTTGCTGCGCACCCAGGGCACGTCCGTTTCTCTTTTTACACGGTGTTTGGTTTCGTATCAGTTTCAGCGGCATCCGTTGAGTTGATACGAAGCC
>CAZITS010000165.1:5333-9434 GCA_964542185.1 uncultured Pirellulaceae bacterium | reverse complement strand
GTCCTCAGCCAGGACATTTTCAAGCGGGAAGCGCCCAAGCAGTTCATCTTGCTCTTCCTGGACAACCCACGCGACAAATCGCATCAAAGTGACGAGGAGCAGGCTCAGTACAAACGCCTTGCCGAAGCGTTTCAGGTCACGGGAGTTCCCACCGTCTTTCTGGTCGACGCAAAGGGCCGGGCTTACGCCAGGCAGGTGGGCTACAACGGTGAAAAAGCCCCTCAATACGTTGCCAATCTGTCTGAAAAAACCAAAGCTCGTGAGACAAGAGATCAATTCCTTGCCAAAGCCGAACAGGCACAAGGCGTTGCCAGGGCACAGTTCCTCCACCAGGCGATGCAACAGATCGACACTTCACTGGTTTTGACAACCTATAAGCAGATCGTGCAGGAAATTATCGAGCTGGACGAAGAGAATCAAGCTGGGTTAAAGAAACAGTATGCTGCCAAAATTGAGCTGGAACGCATCAAGACTTCCTCGCGAATCGCCGGCCCTGATGCGACTCTCAAAAGCGTCGACAAGCTGTTGCTGGAGATGAAGCCCGAGGGGCGAGATCTTCAGGAAGCGCTGTTCCTCAAAGCTCAGCTAATCTACCGCCAGGATCGAGAAGGCTGCAAACAGGCGCTCATCACTGCCCATAAGGCAGCGCCGGATTCGGACACCGCCAAAAACATCGCGCGGATCTTACTGCAAGTGTTCAAGACGACGATCGAATCCAAACCCGAACCGCCAGAGAACGACGCCCCCCAACCTTAGGCAGCAAATTGGTCGCGTGAGGGCGCGCGGGTCGGGCCCTTGTTCCCGCATCCGCCCCCTGCCCCCGCATCCGTGCAGTCTGACGCGGTACATTCCGTGCGCAGGCCCAGCTTTGGGAGCTCCTCAGCTATCCTGGTGAGCTACAGAGTCCATCCTTTGCGGTATTCCTTATGAATCAAGGACTGCGCTGCGGAGGAGTTCGTGACTTTCAGATTAGCCGCATCCCATTCCAGCGTCTGACCAGTACGGTAGGCCACGGTGCCCAGCAAAACAGATTCGGTCAACGCGCCGGAGTAACGGAAGTTACAGGTCGTCGTACCACCGTTCTTGATCGCATGCACCCACTCATTGTGATGCCCGATCGACTTGGGAATCGAAGGGTCGGGTGCCTTGTAATCCGCAAAACGATCTTTTGGCAACAGACAACGCTGTCCGTAGTTCGCCAGAATCATCCCGTCATCGCCTACAAATAACTGTCCGCCGCCGGTCCCCATCGGCTTTCCATTCTGGTCACGTGGATCCTCCTTGAGGAGTGCGTCCAGTTGGGGAGGTTTCTTCCCACTGTCATACCAGAACAGACGCAGTGGCGGATGCGTGCCGCGGGCCGGGTAATCATAAGTTGCCAGGCAATAACGCGGTGTCGTAACCGCATCGACCGGTGGGCCTGAAGCGGACACGCGAACCGGATTCATCAAGTCCAGTGCCCAATGTGCCAGATCCATATAGTGACAACCAAAATCCCCCAGCGTCCCCGTTCCATAATCCCAAAAACGCCGCCAGTTGAACGGGTGAACGCCTTCACTATACGGACGTTTGACCGCTGGCCCCAACCATCGATCCCAGTCCAGATGGGCCGGGGCCTGGGTATTCGTGGTGAACTTGCCGTCTGTGTAGACTGCCGACGCCCAGACGTGCGCTTCACGCACCTTGCCAATCGCTCCCGCTTGTACCAATTCAACAACGCGTCGGTAATTATCACCGGCGTGAATCTGTGTCCCCATCTGCGTAACCAGTTTATGCTCCTCAGCCAGGTCCGCGAGCACGCGCGCTTCATAGACTGTGTGAGTCAGTGGTTTTTCGCAGTAAACATGTTTCTTCAGACGTAATGCCATCGCAGAGGCCGGGGCATGGGTATGATCAGGCGTGCCCACAACAACCGCGTCAATGCGATCAGCTTCCCGGTCAAGCATGTCACGAAAATCAGCGTACTTCCGCGCCCCCGGGAATCGTGCGGCTCCCTTCTCGAGCAGTTGTTGATCGACATCGGCAATCGCCACGATGTCCTGGCTGGCAACACCAGCAATATCCGCGCCGGCCCTTCCCGTCGCACCAACCCCGGCAATTCTCAGACGCTCATTGGGGGAGTCCGCCGCACGCGGCGCAGTACCGGAGACAAAAAATCCAGTTGCAGCGCCCGCCGTCGCTCCTTGCAAAACAGTCCGTCGTGACAATTTGCGGTTCATGAACTGATCCCTTCTAAGGTTAATAATCCCAGCCGCTCTGACTCAAAGCGAATACTTGAAGATCCCGCCCTGTCACAGCACCTGATAATGCACGCCTCAAGCCACTAGCGTAGACTCTCCAGAAAAGCCAGCAGATCAGCCACCTGCTCCTTGGTCATATCTCGCAATAGCAGATCGGGCATTAGTGATTGTTGCTGCGGCACGAGCTGTTCGACATCAGCCGTATCGTACGTCATCACCTTGTTCTTGGCATCCTTCAACACTACCGTCTCTGCATCCTTCTTGACCAGCAAGCCAGTAAACACTTGCCCTTCCACGGTTTCCAACAGGTACGTTCGATACTTCGGCTCAATCTCGCGGGACGGGTACAGAATCGTATCCAGCAACTTGCCCCGGTCCTTGTATTTTTTGCCAATCTCGCTGAGATCTGGACCTACATCGGCGCCTTTCGATTGGACTTTATGGCAATTCCGACATTGCACGCCAGCCGCTTCCAGGAAGAACTTCCGGCCACGTTGTGCGTCACCGCGCAGTGCCAGGATCACTTCCGGCCGGATCACACTGCCCAGTCGCTGCACACGTTGCTCTTCAGGCAAAAACTGTTCGAACAAATCGCGCACGTGTGCTGCCTGATGACCGGCACCCCGCGATACGACCTGCTTACCCACACTCTTGCCTAGCTGCTCCCTTTGCAACGCGTGCAACAGCCGCAAAGCTCCACCTGTGGTTCCCAGGAGCTGGTCAATCAAACGCTGACGGTCACTCTCCTGCTCGGCCTGTCGGAGCTGCGTGAGCGTCGGAGCGGTGGTATCGGCCGACTTCCCCGGTGCAGACAAACCGGCAATCCAATCATGGAGCAAGGCCACACCCTGCCGATCGACGACCAGCGATCCGATCCGTGGCATCCTTCCTGGCCCCAATTTTGATGTCCGGTATAGCAGGACCGACGAATAGGGATGACCAGGATCGATCAACTGCGCATCAGGGAGGAAGAAACCACCTTGTTCAGGCTTCACATTGGCGACTCCCATTTCCTCGAGTTTGACCGTCGACAACAACAGGAACTCACCATTGCCGCCTCCCCACTTGCGGTGGCAGTGTGAACAGTTGGCATGCAGGTAAGACCGACCTCGAGCATTGAGTTCCTGCGAGTCATCGTGGGGGTCGACCAGACGCGGCAACTGCTCAGGCGGCGCCGGCAAGTCGTCGGTAAACAAACCCATCCCCTGGAATACCGCAAGCTGATTTTCGCGGGCATCACCGTGCGCGATGTCTCGATTGATCTGTAATGTATTAATTCCCAGTACATACTTGGCTGCCATATTGTGACAGACAGTACATTCCGCCCGGCTGGGGAGACGCCAGGTCTGGGTACGCACGCCATTCGGTGCGGCCTGGTCTTTGATTTTCAATTTCAAATCTCGGCCCAACGTATCTTCCAGCAATACGGCATCTGTCTGCTCGTCATTCCAGACATAGGTATAGCCGCGCCAGAATTGATCTCCGACATTTTCGTCACCACTCAGCTTTTCGTAATGCAAGATCCGCGTCTCCAAGCGACGGCGACTGGCAGGTTGCCCTGTCTCCATTTCCATTGAAATGGTCTCTACGGCTACCGTACCATCTGGGAATTTCCAACCATGCGGCGCCCCTGGCGCTGGTTGCGGATAAGTAATCCCGTCGAATTCGATCTGTGAATCGTGCGGCAACGCCAAGAAACGCTCCTTGGTGGCTCCGTCACTCCACTGTTCGGCGGCGACCTGGTAGGGCAGTACTCCAACCGCGGGACGGTGCTCGGCGACCGAAGCAAACAATCCTGTCTCGCTGAGCTTCCGTGGAAAATCCACCCGGACACCAAAGTCCGGATTCTTCTCAAGCTGGT
>CAZITS010000165.1:0-5323 GCA_964542185.1 uncultured Pirellulaceae bacterium | reverse complement strand
GACTTTTCAGATGTGGATTTGCTTTCGTCAAGGGACCAGGAAGACCTCTCCTTGCCGGTCCTCGGCAAATCCCACCAGCCGCAGCGTTGAATCGAGCAACTCGCGTTGCTCGGTGACCTGTTTCTTTTCCCGATCGTATCGCAGCATCCAGATCTTGCCGGTGTCGTAATCACCGTAAATGTAAGCGCCACGCAATTCTGTCAGACGGCTACCATGGTAGACGTACCCCCCGGTAATCGAACGGAATTCCGCGTGGTCATGCTCGACAATCGGCGGCACGAAGGGCGTTGGCCCTCGGCTGCGTTCCGGACGGAAAGGATGACTCCCCTCCATGACACTCCATCCGTAATTACCACCCCGCTGGATCACGAAAACCTGCTCCCATAAATCCTGGCCTACGTTTCCTGTCCAGAGGTCCCCGGTCTGACGATCGAATGCGAATTTCCATGGCTGACGTAGACCATAGGCCCAGATCTCTCCCCGCGCTCCCTCAACGTCGACAAAAGGATTGTCCGCCGGAATCCGATACTTGCGCCCCTCGTCTTGATGGTCTACATCGATCCGTAGAATCGCTCCCGAGAGATTGCTGATGTCCTGCCCGTTCTTGTACTGATCGGCGATACCACTGGAATCACCTGTGGCAACATACAGGTACCCGTCCGGACCAAACCGCAAACAACCACCGTTATGCCCTCCGGAGGGCCACTCCAACAAAACCTTTTCACTGTCCTGTTCCGCACGAATTGGATTGTCGCGGCGGACTTGAAATCGGGAAACGCGTGTCCCCTTCGGCTCCTCTTTCTTGTCATCGAGGACATAGGTCACATAAAAGTAACCGTTGCGCTGGAACTGGGGATGAAATGCCAGACCGTAAACGACCTTTCCCACGTCCAGCAAGAGATCCGATGTCTGTGCTTGCGCCTTGTTTTCAAACGAAAAAATCTTTCCGTAACGTTCTGCGACAAACAATCGGTCCGATCCAGGTGCTGACGTGACAGCGAGCGGTTCGTCGAATTTGAGTTCAGGAAACGCCACGCGCGTCCGATACGGGGGTTGTGGATCCGGCGAGCCGGCAATCCGGGAAGTCGTCCAAAGCGGACGCTGCTGCGCCAGCGCCAACCCTGACATCACGCCCCACATTATTGGCAATAATACGAGGAGCAGTTTTCCGCGAGAAAAGCAGTGGCTATGCATCGTCGGACCTCATCTTGGAAGACGATCGACTGGAAACGGAAAGACCAGATTATACGGCCAGCGGCCGCGCGGCAACCTTTTGCAGCAGACCAGGTAGCAGCCGTTCCCTCCCGGGGCTGAAACCTCTTAACTCCGGCCAATAATGTAACCCTGGGGATCGACGCGTTCTCGCAAAATCTCCAGCTCCTGGTCGCTGGGTGGCGGTGTCTCACTCAATTCCGGGCTGACCAGCAGTTCAAACCCGGTATTTGCACGCACCTCCTCCAGAGAGACCTCTGGGTGCAACGCTTCCACACACATGCGTTTACTATCCTGATCAAAACCCAGCACGGCTAGATTCGTCACGACCTTATGAGGCCCCGTCCCCTTCGGCAAACCGGCCGCCTCCCGAGCTCCCGGTCCATGGAGGTAACCCGGAGTGGTAACAAAATCGACACGTTCCACAAAACGTCGGCGGTCGTGAGGCGTTAACACCAGGATCCGACGACAGAGTGACCCCAGGTCATTCGCACCTCCGCTCCCTGGCAACCGAACCCGCGGCTGCTGATAGTCTTCTCCGATCATCGTCGAATTCAGATTGCCGTACACGTCGATCTGCGCGCCTCCCAGAAACGTGTAGTCAACCAATCCGCGTTGGCACGTTTCCATGACGTCGTTCATACTCGTCGCCATCAACCCCTGGTAAAACGTGCGCGAGTCACCAACGCTGATCGGCATCTGTGGCAGGCGAGGCCCAACCCCTCCCGCTTCGAACATGAGCGTCAACCCTGGTGCAGCAGTCATCTGCGCCAACATCGCAGCCGCGCACGGTGCACCGGTACCGACGACGACCATGGCGTTGTCTTCCAGCAGGCGCGCCGCCACACAAATCATCAGCTCTTGTGCATTACAGGACGGCATTGACTCTTCCTTCGGCATCCAGGCACTTCGGTATCTCGACTAATTCCGTTTGACACGAGCCTGCAACTGCGCGACGGCCTCCATAAACTCGCCGCGCAACGCATCGTACTGGACCATCGACTTCTCACCGGGAGCCTTGACGTAATCCAACACAATCTCCTCGGCAGCGACAAATTCGCCCGCAACATCCGCGACCTCGGCAGCCAGTTCGACAGGAATTTCAGAGACTCCATTGGCATCCGCGTGTAACAAGTCACCTTGCCGCACCATCAACCCACCGATCCTCACTGGAAGTCCGAGATGGAGCATGTGGCAATACCCGTGGGAACAAATGGTCGATCCGGTGAACACCGAATAACCTAGCGCCCGCACTTGCTCTAAATCACGTCCCGCTCCATTCGTAATCAGTCCGGTAGAGCCAAACGCCTGGTACGTCGAGCACATAACTTCACCAAAGACTGCGGCAGCTGGCGCGTCATCAACATCCTGAAACACGACCATCGCGGGACCCGGCAGTTGCTGAAACTGTTCCAGCTGCGCCTGAATACTGCCATACGCATCACCGCCTTCCGCAGGTGAGTCTGAGCGAAATTGCGCAGTCGCCGCAAAGCCTACTACCGGGTCAAAGTCCGGAAAATTCGACCGGATGCGGGCATCCATATAGCCACGATTGCGAGGCCGGACATCGAACAACTCAATCACGTTGCAAATCTTCGGGGTATCAAATTTTGCGAGTTTATCGAGACATGCCTGCGAGATCGCCATTAGTCCTCTCCGTGAAGTGCATTCAGCTGATTTGTCGGGCCAACCTAACAGCCATAGACCGCGCAGACAAGCAGTTGCGAGGCCGCGCACCTGAGCCTGTCTGGCAGGGTCCAAATACGTCACGGGCGTTTCCGCAGCTCGACCGATTGGCCACCGTCAAAGCATCACCCGCACTCTCCCGTTAACGGACACTACCGGATTGCAGCAAGTCAGGTTGCACCGCGTCGAGATTGCGACACCCCGACGCGATCATGGCGTTTTCCAGCTCTTCTTCCAGCAAACGCAACACGTTGCGCACGCCACGTTGTCCATCCGCCGCCAGCGCCCAGGCGTAGGGCCTGCCGATCAGTACCGCTCGCGCACCCAGCGCCAGCGCCTTGAACACATCCGCGCCCCGCCGCACCCCGCCATCCAGTAACACTTCGGCTCGGCCGCCCACGACCTCGACGATCTTGCCGAGTACTTCAATGCTCGACGGTACTCCATCCAACCTGCGGCCGCCATGATTGGAGACCACCACTCCATCCAGCCCGATGGAAACTGCTCGCAACGCATCATCTGGCCTCAGTACCCCTTTCAGCAGGATCGGCAAATCTGTGATCGACCGCAACCAGTCAAAAAACTCCCAGGACAGTGACAAGTCCCAGGCCTGGTCATTGAAGTCAAGCAACTGCTGATAACTCATTTGCGCATTGAGCTGTCTGTGCCCCACGTCGACCAGATGTTTCAGCAACATCTCCTTGGGAACGGAAAATCGATTACGGCGGTCCGCATCTTTCCGCTCACCCAGATCGACCGTCACGACAATGGCCCGGTAGCCGGCTTCGCTGACGCGCTCAACCAGGCGGCGTGTCACCGCGCGGTCCTTAGGACAATAGAGCTGGAACCACTTGGGACCGGCGGCGGCAGCGGCAACTTCCTCAACACTGCTACCCGCACTCGTACTGACTGCCACGATTGTCTTCGCCGCAGCGGCCGCTCGCGCTGCCGCCTGGGCTCCTTCCGGATGAAACATCCGCAACCCCGCCACAGGTGCCAACAAAACCGGTTGGGCGATCTGCTCACCAAGTACTGTGGTGGTCAAATCTGTCTGAGACACCCCTTCAAGTAACGGGGGCAGTAACCGTATTCGGCGGAATGCCGCCACATTCTCTCGCAGGGTGACTTCATCTTCTGAACCTGTTGTGATGTAGTCATAGGTCGCGGGCGGCAACGTCTCGCGAGACAGTTCCTGGTAATCTTTTACACAAACCGCCACGACTTCACCGTCCGGTTCAGCATCTTGACCAGCATCTTGTTCTGCATCTTGCTCTGCATCTTGCTCTGCATCTTCCCCGGTCGCTTCCCCGGCTGGCAGCGCAGGCATCGACATCGCACCGGCGCCAAGTGCCAATAGTCCTGAGAATTTTCTGCGTTTCATGCCACTCTCCCGTTTGAACTAGACCCACTCAACCGCCCGCAGCAACCAGATGCCCGGTCGCAACCAGCTGCCGGGCGCTCAGAAATTCAACGCCACATGCCTTGCCATTAGCTCGCGACAAAACTCACGTGTCGTGGAATAGCGAACTGCATCAAATCCCATCGTTCGGGCAGTCTCCACATTCTGCTCCAGATCATCGACAAAAAGAATCCGATCCGGAACCACGCCCACGCGTTCGATCGCCGTATGGAAGATCGCTGGGTCCGGCTTCATCGCGCCAACCTCAAAACTCAATATTGTGGTTTCAAAGAGCGTGCGAACCAACCGGAACTTGCGACAACAATGCTGCCAATGTGAAGAACAAGTATTGGAGAGAATACCGAGCGCATGCCCAGCTGCGCTGAGCTGGCCTACCAGGGGAACCATCGAATGACTCAAACTAAAAATATCGGCATGCGCCTCCAGCAGCAGGCGATCTGATGCGTCACTGGAAAAAGCCTCGCGTAACCGCTGACAAAATTCCTCCGCAGACAAACCTGATTCGTATTCGCGTTCCAGTCCACGCTCAAAAAGCACCTTCTGAATCTGTTCCGCATCACCGCCTAATAACGGCTGCAGCTGCTGGCAGGCCAGTAAGTGATCAAAATGGACCAACACGTTGCCAAGATCAAACAGGAAAAATTCCGGCGGCTCCAGCGTCCCCGATTTGTGCGTCCCTGCAGGCATATCCGTTCTCATTTGCTGTACGTGGGCAAATGCTGCAGGGGGTCACAGCTGTACCCTGCGAAGTGTTTCCGATTGCACTATGATAACGCACATCGCCCCAACCACAGCCCGTCTGGCGTTACCGTCTCGCCCGACTCGCGTTCTACGACACCTTGTCGCGGCTAAATTTACCCTCAGGGTTCACTGCACATGCCGATACGCATTCGCTGTCGCTGCGGAAAAGCACTGGTCGCCTCTCGACGCCATGCCGGCAAGACGGCTCGCTGTCCCAAGTGCAAGCAACGCAACCCGGGTTACGATGCCTACTGCGGACATTGT
>CAZITS010000164.1:0-9445 GCA_964542185.1 uncultured Pirellulaceae bacterium | reverse complement strand
TCATTTTGGTTACTCTGTCGGCACTGCTGCGCGGGTTGGTTCATTGGTTTGAGAAGCACTGCGAGCTGGCATGGGGCAGGTACGGGTTGCTAGCGAACGTCTGTTTTTCAGCACGTAGTTTTCGTGGCGTTCCTGGCAGGTAACCGCCCTCCCCTTCAAGAGCGACGCTGCGAAATGTAAGCCGACTCCGGGCGAGGTGGGTTCGGCCTGCCTGCCCGTCGGTTGGATTGTAGATTTCTACCGGAGGCTACGTGATGGAACACCGATTTGTCCCTGCGACGTATTATCGATCTTTGGGGCCGCACCCAGTGGCGTTGCATATCGCTGCTGGTGACACCGTGATCACTTCCACGGTAGATGCCAGGGGATACGATCAAAATCGCGAACAGGCCACGCCTCGCGGTAACCCTCAGACGGGCCCTTTTTATGTTGAGGGAGCCGAGCCAGGGGATACGCTGGTCGCGCAATTGGATAAGGTGCAGCCGAACCGCCGGTATGGATGGTGCGGGTCGTCGGTGGCCCCGAATGTCGTTGATCCCGCGTATGTTCGTGAGTTACCCGAAGCCCCACTTGCCGAGTGGGATATTGATACGCAAGCAGGAACTGCGACGCTTTTGTCGCCCCAGTCGAATCTGGGCGACCTGGTGTTGCCACTGGAACCGATGATCGGCTGTTTTGGAGTTGCGGCGCGAGGTGGACAGGCAATCTCAACTGCGACCTCAGCCGAGCACGGTGGTAACATGGACTACCGAGGTTTTGTCGCCGGCACGACGGTTTATTTCCCGATCTTTGAGCCCGGTGCGCTGTTCTTCCTGGGTGATGGACATGCGGTTCAGGGTGACGGTGAGATCGTCGGGTCGGGAATTGAGATTTCAATGGATGTCCAGGTAACGTTGGATGTGCAGAAGGGCCGGGAGATCGGTTGGCCACGCGGTGAGAATGATGACTGGATATTCACCGCAGGTAACGCGCGTCCGCTCGATCAGGCAACGCAACACGCGACCACGGAAATGTTGAGATGGCTGCAGCAGGATTACGCCCTGGATCCGTTGGCGGCGAACCTGCTGATGGCGCAATGCGTGCGTTATGATTTGGGCAATGTGTTTGATCCCGCCTACACCATGGTCTGCAAACTCAACAAACAATGGCTCCCGACACCAACCTGATGGCTGCGCAGGTTTGTTCCGCTTGGTGGTGGATGGCGTGCACAAGTAGTGTCGGATGGCCCAGGTTGCGTAGTTGACCCGGTAGTTCGATTGGAAGCATGCGAAGATGAAACGTACTGAATTGCCTGCGGCGGGATTGGCTCCGGACAAGGTTGTGCACGCCATGGGCGAAATTCGGGCAGATGATGCTCCATGGTATGGCCCACGTCGTTTTATTGGAGGAAGCTATTACGGCGGCGAAGAAGTCCAGCAGGTTGCCGATCGAGCCAGTCAGGACTATCAGCACTACAACGCGTTGTACGCGGGCAAGGTCTTTCCCAGCCTGGTGCGTTATGAGCGTGAGGTGGTGGACATTCTTTTGAGTTTGTTGCAAGCGCCGGAGGTGGCTAGTGGATGCGTTACTTCAGGAGGTACAGAGAGCCTGTTGCTAGCGGTGAAGACCGCTCGCGACTGGGCCGCGGCCGAGCGGCATGGCGCCCAGTCGCCAGAGACAACTCCTGAGATTGTCGTGCCGTACTCTGCGCATCCTGGCTTTGACAAAGCAGCCCACCTGTTGGGTATGCGGTCGGTTCGTGTGCCGGAGGGACGCGGGTATCGCGCCGACATGGGAGCAATGGCGCAGGCAATCACCAGGAACACGGTTATGCTGGCGGCTGCCGCGCCCTCCTATCCCTACGGGGTGACGGATCCCATCGACGAGTTGGCGGAGTTGGCGCGGACACATCAGCTCTGGCTGCATGTCGACGCCTGTCACGGTGGTTTTGTGTTACCGTTTGTCCGCAAGTTGGGGCAAGCGGTTCCCGCTTTCGATTTTGCCGTACCTGGAGTGACTTCGATTTCTGTTGACGTGCACAAGCTAGGCTACGCGAATAAGGGTGTTTCGGCTCTATTACTGCGGGATCACGCACTCAGTGAGTTTCAGCACTATGGATTTACGAACTGGCCGGCAGGTGCCTATCGCACCGCGGCGGTGAGCGGATCACGGTCTGCCGGGGGCCTGGCCTCAGCCTGGGCCGTGATGCAGTTTCTCGGAGAGGCTGGATATTGCGAGATTGTCGAGAATATCATTGCCACACGTGAGAAACTAGTTGCCGGCATCGGCCGAATTGCCGATCTTCAGGTACGGGGAAAGCCTGATGCGTATTTGGTCGCATTTGGGTCTGATGATTACGACAGCCATGCCGTGGCGGACGGTATGGAAGACCGTGATTGGGTTTTTAACCGTCTGCGAAATCCGCCATCGTTACATCTCTTTCTTGATCGTTCGCATAGCGAGTCGATCGACGTATTCCTGGCGGATTTGCACCAGGTCATGGAGGAGGTGCGATCGGGTCGGCGTCAAGCACGTCCCGTAGATGCAGTATACGCGGTCTAAATACCTCTCTCTCCGGGGGGGTGTGAAAGCTGGTGAGTTGTATTTCCTGAAAACCGTTCGGCAGGTTAAGATATCAGGCACGCCATGAGCTGCACCGGTTCCCGAATCGTTGGATGTGGAGAGTGATCATGCTCAATTTTTCCGATCGTCGAAAGTTCTACCAGTGCGATGGGGTCGCGCGACGCTCATTTTTGCAGCTTGGTGGGTTGGCACTCGGTGGAATGGCCCTCCCGCAGATGCTGCAGGCTGAGGCGACTTCGGGCATTCGCGATTCGCAAAAATCCGTCATTATGATTTATTTGACGGGTGGCCCACCGCATCAGGATATGGTCGATCTGAAACCGGATGCTCCGGCAGAAATTCGTGGCGAGTTCTCGCCCATCTCGACCTGTTTGCCAGGGATACAGATCAGTGAGCACATGCCGCGTTTGGCGCGCATGTTGGATCGTTTTGTCACCATCCGTACGCTGGTGGGTTCCAATGGTGGACATACCTCTTTTCAATGCGTCACGGGACGTAGTTCCGGGAATCAGCCACAGGGTGGCTGGCCGGGGGTTGGCTCGGTTCTCTCCAAGTTGCATGGTCCACGCCATGCGGGCGTGCCGCCGGCGATGAATTTGTTCATGAAGATGGCCCACAAACCCTACAACCATCCGGGACCCGGATTCTTAGGGATGAGCCATCAGGCATTCCAGCCTGAGGCCGAGGGCCAGGAAAATCTCAAGTTAGAAACTCTTGGCGTGAACCGTCTGGATGATCGTCGCGAATTACTTCGCGCCTTCGATGGCTTTCGCCGACAGGTCGACCGCCGCGTCGAGGGCGGGGGTCTCGATCCCTTCACGGAACAGGCGCTGAATGTTCTTACTTCCAGTCAGCTTGCCGACGCGCTCGATCTCGAGAAAGAGGATCCAAAGATCCGTGCGAGTTACGGAAAAGACGATACCAAGGTGCTTTCGTATGGTCACTTGGGTTACCAGGCAATCATGTCGAAGTTTCTGTTAGCACGCAGGCTGGTGCAGGCAGGAGCTCGCACTGTGACCGCGACGTTTGCGGATTTTGACTGGCATGGCGGCAATTTTTCGAATGGCCGCAAGGTGTTGCCATTGTTGGATCAAGGCCTAACGGCGTTGATTGAAGATCTTTACCGACACGGAATGCAGGATGATGTGACTGTGGTGGTATGGGGTGAATTTGGTCGGACTCCTCGGATTAACAAGAGCGCAGGGCGAGACCACTGGAGCCGCAATGCGTTTGCCTTGATGGCAGGCGGGGGAATGCCTGTTGGGCAGGTCATCGGTTCTACCAATGCTTACGCGGAAGAGCCAGCAGACCGTCCTGTGCATTTTCAGGAAGTGTTTGCCACGATCTACCGCAACCTGGGGATTGATGTGCAGCAGACCACGATCACGGATCTGAACGGTCGACCTCGCTACCTGGTCGACGACGGTTATCTGCCGTTACAAGAATTGATGTAGTCAGTGGTTTGAAAGCAACCGGTCGGTTACGAAGATACGTCTACCGTATCCATTTTCTGGTTTGATTGATCACAGGGTGGCATTAGCATGACTGACGGTTTCCGTGCGCGGTTGCAGCAGCGAGACCCACTACTAGGTACGATGGTTACCTTACCGTTGGGCTCCACTGCGGAAATTCTCGCAGAAGCGGGGTTTGACTGGTTTTTTGTTGATGGTGAACACGGGCCTTTGGAAACAGCCGATTTACTTGGCATTTTGCAAGCTGTTGGGCATCGGGTTCCCTGCGTGGTTCGCGTGCCGGTTCGTGGTGAGGCGCCGATCAAGAAGGTGCTTGATCTGGGGGCCGATGGTGTGATTGTGCCGCAGGTCAATACTGCGGCGCAGGCGGCTGAAGTGGTGGCACATGCCCGGTACGCGCCAGACGGTTCGCGCGGAGTAGGATTGGCACGTGCCCATGGGTATGGGTATCGGTTCCAGGAGTACGTCGATTCAGCGAATGACCGTATTGCCGTGATCGTACAGGCAGAGCACGCCGACGCAGTCGAGAATATCGATGAGATCGTGAAGGTTGATGGAGTCGATGCCGTTCTTTTGGGGCCCTATGATCTGGCGGCCAGCCTCGGAAAAATGGGACAGGTTGATGATCCCGTCGTGACGCAGGCGATTGACCGTGTGACGCAAGCCTGTCTGGATGTTGACATGCCGCTAGGGATTTTTGGTGTGACGTCAGACGCGGTGCGTCCCTACATGGAACGCGGTTACCGCTTGATCGTCGCTGGGGTCGATGTCTTGTTCCTGGGCAATGGAGCGCGGAAGATGCTCGCAGACGTGCGCGGGTAATTTGTTGCCTGGATTGCGACGGCTCTCCGAAGGTGGGCACGCTATGGAGGCGAAGTTCGCGAGCGCTGGCTGTCTGTAGCACGGCTCTTCTGCGGTGTGGTTCCCGAGCGGTGCTTGCTACTAGTGCGTTCCACCAGCAAACGACTCAAGACGGTGTCGATAGCACTGTCAGTGCGTACCAGAGTGTAGTCGATCGCTTGCTGGTAGCAGTGGTTCTGCAAGGCATCTCGGAATGCCTGGAATTCGGACAAGTAGGCGGACCGCACGGTTTGGGGATCCGTGATGACGCCTGGTTCTTGTTCCAGGTCCAGGAAACGCATTCGCTGAGTGAAGGGGAAGTCGAGTTCTGCCGGGTCGAGGACCTGGAGAAGAGCCACTTCATGCTGGCGGTGTCGCAAGTGTTTGAGTCCGGCTGCGAACGGTTCAAGTTCGTCGATGCAATCACTGAGGATGATGACGCTTCCTCGTTTCTGAAAGCGTTCAGCCAATTCGTGGAAAACAGGACCAGCGCGGGTTGTAGTTGATTCGGGATTGGATTGGAGTACTTGCAGGATTGACTCCAGGTGTGTTGCGTTTGAGCTGGGATTCAAAGTGGCTCGCACGATTTCATCGTACGTGGTTAACGATACGGCATCGTGGCTGTTCAGAACGATCCAGGCCAGGGAGGCTGCCAGGCACTTTGCGTATTCCAACTTGCTTAAAGGCGCAGAAGGACCCTGGTAACCCATGCTGGCACTTACATCGAGCACCAGGTAGCAGACGAGATTGGTTTCATCTTCGAATTGTTTGACGTAGTACTTGTCAGTCCGACCGAACACTTTCCAATCGACGTAACGGATTTCATCTCCCGGGACATAGGCGCGATGTTCCGCAAATTCAGTCGAGAATCCGCGATAAGGGCTGCGGTGCGGGCCGGCCATGAAACCTTCGACGATCTTACGGGCACGCAGCTGCAACCCCTCGAGTTTCGCCAGATAATGGGGGTCAAGGAAAGAGTTCATATCGAGAGTGTGGCTGCAGGAATTGTGTCGCAGTGACTATCACAGTTTGGGATCAATAGATGCTTCATCAAGTCATCGAATGGCAACACTGCAGTCAGCGCAAATCCAGGCATCGAAGACGCGGTAAAGGGGCTGCGAACTACCTGCGAGCTCAACTAATCAGGTCGTCGAGTACTTCACCGCCGATGTCGGTCAATTGTCGGTTGCGGCCGGCATGCAGATAACGCAGCCGTTCGTCATCGAGGCCCATCAGGTTCAATAGCGTTGCATGGACATGTCGGATGTGAATTGGTTCCTCCACGCTTCGGAGGCTGAAATCGTCGGTTTGTCCGACGGTTGCACCGGGTTTCACATTGCCGCCGGCCATCCACATCACTAGTCCATAGGAATTATGGTCGCGTCCTGGCTTGTCGGTCATCTTTCCGTTCTTGAACGGGGTGCGACCCATCTCGGAAGCCCAGACGACCAGTGTTTCCTCCAACAGTCCTCGCTGTTCGAGATCGCTCAGCAATGCCGCGACCGGTTGGTCGACTTCACGAGAGTGGCGGATCATGCGGCCTTGTACATCGCCGTGGTCATCCCAGCTGTGCTGGTTGATTTGAACACCATGTACCAGCAGTGTGTAACGTACTCCGCTTTCAGCGAGTCGGCGTGCCAGCAGGCATTGCCGTCCAAAACCCGCAGTTTCCGCTTGATCGAGGCCATAGAGCTTATGGATGTGTTCGGGTTCCTTGGAGAGATCTACTAATTCGGGCGCACGTGTTTGCATGCGAAACGCGAGTTCGTAGGCGTGAATACGGGCTTCGAGCTCACCACTGTCATCGCGATTTTCGAGATGCTTCTGGTTGAGCCATCGCAGTTGTTCCAGTTCTTGTCGTTGCCGACTTGCGGACAGCCCTTGGGGCGCTGAAAGATTCAGAATAGGAGTCCCTTTTGCTCGCAGTAATGTCCCCTGATGGGCGGCAGGCAGGTAGCCATTACTCCAGACCGCAGCACCATTGACGGGAGCACCCCGTGGGTCTTGCACTACCATGTAGGCGGGCATGTCCTGATTCTCGCTGCCCAGACCGTAGGCCATCCACGACCCAACTGAGGGGCTTCCAGGGAATTGACTTCCCGTGGTGACATGGAGCGTCGAGGGTCCATGGTTTTGGTTGTCTGTTTTGATGCCGTGTACAAAGGCCAGGCGGTCGACTTGCTTTGCCAGATGTGGGAACAGCTCTGAGATATAGCGCCCTGATTCTCCGTGCTGCTGGAACTTGAAAGCGCTGCCGACACAGACATGTTCAAAGGACAGGCGTCCTTGCAGTTCGCCGCGAACGTTAGGGTTACCTGGCAGTTGCTTGCCATGCAGTTTATTCAATTCAGGCTTGTACTCGAACGAATCCATTTGGCTCACGCCACCTTGCATGAACAGGAAAATGCAACGTTTCGCGCGCCGTGGAAGATGCGCAACGCGAGGTGCAAATGGGTTGCTGGTATCCGCTTGAATAGGGTTGTCCTGCGCCAGTAGGCTGGCGAGCCCCAGTGTTCCCAGGCCGTTGTAGGACTGTTGGAGAAAAGCACGTCGTGATGACATGGCTGTTTTCCTTCGCGGTATCGGGTTTCACGTCAGTCGACGTAGAGGAATTCGTTGCTGTTGTAGAGGATTCTGCAGAGGCTGGTGAGTGCTTCGGATGGTGTGGGGGATGCGGCGTAGAATTCTTTCAGACGCGAGAGCTCTTCATCGCTCGGTTCACGAGAGAGTGCAATCTGAAAAGCGTGTTGAATTTGTCCTGTGACGTCTGTGCCTGCGTGATCGATCACACGCTGGACGAAAAAGGGAAGTTCGGTGGCCACCAGATTCCCGTTGTACATCGCTAACGCCTGCAGTGGCGTCACACTGCTACGACGCTTGGGCCGTGACTCGTCGCAGACCGGCGCGTCAAAAGTTTGCAAGAGGGGCATGTTCAAGGTGCGCTGTTGGTAAATGTAGATGCTGCGTTTTCGACCTTCCGGGCCATACTGGGTGTCCCACTTCGTGGTGTCGTATTTGACACGGTTGGCAATGTCGTTGGGGAGCGGTGGGAAGATAGGCAGCCCGAAGGATTCCGTATTCAACCGGCCACTGACACTGAGAATACTGTCACGGATGGCCTCGGCGCCCAGTCGACGAACACGGGACCGCCACATGAGCGCATTTTCCGGATCTTTATTGTGGGCGACCTCGTTGCGAACCCGCGCCGCTTGCCGGTAGGTTGCGCTTTGACAGATCAAGCGGTGAATTGTTTTGAGGCTCCATTTCTTTTCGATAAGTTTTGACGCGAGCCAGTCGAGCAGATGAGGATGCGATGGTTCACTACCGAGGGCGCCAAAATCGCTTGGCGTGGCCACGATTCCGCGACCAAAGTGGCGGTACCAGAGTCGGTTGACAACCACCCGGGCGGTGAGAGGATTCTGCGGGCTCGTGATCCATTGTGCCAATGCCATGCGACGGCTGCGGGTCGGCCAGCGTTTGAACGGATCCAGGCGAATTTCGGCTGCGTTGCTGTTGCCGGTGAGGAAGGTCAGAAATCCTGGTTTGACAGCTTCTCCGGGATTATCCCATTCACCACGAATCATGACGCGCGATGTGGGAACACCGGGCTCGTAGGGGGGACCGTACGAATGCCGCAGTGACATTGCCAACGGAGACAGCCGTTTTAATGCTTGCGGCAGGAATTTCTTGCGGCTCGAGAGATAGGCAAATTTCTGGCGCTCCGAGTCGGTGACTTGTTGATTCTGCGGGTCGTTAATGATCTGTGCCAGATTTGTTTTCTGAGCGGCTGCTGGATTCACGAAAGTCGTCAGCATGCTGCCGCCGCCACCGACTTCCATTCCGTAGGCTTCTCCCGTGTTGGTTGCCGTATAGACGATTACCAGCGAGCCTTCCTGGTCTGCAAGGAACGTCGCTTTTTCGAGTTGCCCTTTGAGGAAATCGTTACTGAAAAATACTGCCGGCTGATCGGATTCTGGAAGCGTTTGCAGAACTGGGGTCTGTTTTTTGTCCGGCGCGTTGAGTGAAAGTCCAGACGTTGTGTCGACCCAATCCGACACAGGGCTTTCCATTGCGGGATTGGGAGTGTCGGGGTTTCCATCCAGGTCTGCGGCATCGAGGTGAAACCGGATGCCCTTGATGGTCAGTAGTTCCGTGGAATCGTTGCGATACCGTCCGTTGAGATAGCGATCGAGTTGTTGCCGTTCTGGATCATCGAGCGGATGGTCGAAAACAAGCACCTCTGCGATGCCCCCCTGGTGCCCGGATTCCTTAGGGGACCCCGAACCGGCGGTATACATCCCCAGCGTGATGTGCTGGGGTTTTGGCAACGCACCGTACCAGTGGCCACGATTGCTTCCCGAGAGAGAACCGGTTGTTGGGGCTGGTTTTCCATCGGTAAAGAAGTTCCACTTGCCGGCTTTTGCATTAATGAGTGAGTAATGCCACTTGCCGTCATTCACAGGCTGGCGGTCGAACACATAGTCGTTTCCGAACGGTGCGCCCATGGCCTGGATGCCGAACCCTGATTGGATGCCTAGCCGTGATTCGAGTTCTTTTTGCAAAGACTTGAG
>CAZITS010000163.1:2921-9489 GCA_964542185.1 uncultured Pirellulaceae bacterium | reverse complement strand
TGCAGCCAGCGAAACGCGGGCGGTGTTGCAAAAATCACCACATCACCAGGTCCGAGACAATCCATCGCCTTCTTGTAGGCATCAAATCCGACGAACCGCTGGTCCTCGGGTACCTCTACCTGCTTGACAAACTGGGTGGCCAGACTGCGGTGACTGATCGCCAACCGGTCCTCGAACACATCCGCCATCGCCACCAGCTTGATGGGACCACTACGAACCCGCAATGCGTTCGCCGCCGCACCTGTCCCGCGACCACCACAGCCCACCAAGGCAACTTGGATCGTATTGTTTTCAGCCGCGTGAACGTGCGGAATAGAACCGGCAACCAGCGTTGAGGCAGCCACGACACCACCGGTTTGCTGGAGAAAACTGCGACGGGATGGAATCTGTTTGTTGGATTCACTCATACTGACACCTTTGGGAATGGGCTGGTTCAAACAAACTGCAATGGGACGAGAACTTGAGTCCAGACAACGACAAACTGAACCGCGGTCTGCACGACAGCAGCTGGGACAGCCGTTTGCCCGACGACCCCGTCCGCAGCCACGCTGTGGTCAGGACAAAATCAGACCTTAGCATAACCCCTGACAAATCCCAGCACAGCGCCCGCGGCCGACTTCATTCATCTTTCTGCAGCGGCTCTGACTTTGACCATTTGGTCATTTTTTCTGCAGCCGTGGGTTCACGCAACGGACGGACAATACGAAAACCAACATGCAGTGCATCTGTGTGGTACCAGATACTTTGCGGCAACTGAGGATCCTGCTCCTTCCACTCTTCGCTAGAACCGACCCGGGCGGCAGACCTCAATACTGGAGGATCATCATCCCACGAACCACCGCGGACAATCCGGGGATAGAGGTTGAGGGGAATGACGAGTGGGTCCTTTGCCGCATGCTGGCGGTAACCGTTGGGCAGATACTGATCGAGCACCCACTCGGCAACATTGCCGTGCATGTCAAACAGACCCCAGGGGTTCGGCTTCTTGCCTCCTACCTTGTGGTATTTTTCATCACTGTTGTCGTAGTACCAGGCAAAGTCGCCGAGGCGGTCTGGTTCGTCGCCAAAGTGATACGCAGTCTGAGTGCCCGCGCGACAAGCGTATTCCCACTCCGCTTCCGAAGGCAAACGATAGTAACGACCTGTTTTGGCAGACAGCCATTGGCAAAACACCCGGGCCGCATGTTGCGTCATACAGATCGCCGGAAAACGCCGTTTGCCCATCCCGAACGACATATCGGTGTACGGTTCAGTGGGTTGTGTCAACTGATACTTGTCGGCAATCTTATCGCGCTGATTCGGCTTCAGACCGAGT
Organism: uncultured Pirellulaceae bacterium; assembly: GCA_964542185.1. GTDB lineage: Bacteria > Planctomycetota > Planctomycetia > Pirellulales > Pirellulaceae > UBA9264. The sequence goes on along the minus strand of CAZITS010000163.1, from coordinate 8,174 downwards.
ACCTTCCGCTTCAAGATGTCCGTGTCGGACATCCACACTTCATAGGCATCCCAGGTAATCTCGTATTTGCCCATCCAGAACGGCGCCACCGTTACCTGGTGCTGGGGCCCTTCGTCTGCCTGGCGATTGGATTCCGCCGCGGAACTGCCCATGCGAAAAGTCCCCCCCGGAATCGGCACCATGGGGATCTTAGCGCGGGCGTGCTCGATACGTTCCTGGTATGGTTTCATCTCAGCTTGCGTCGTGGCCTGCGAATCCTTCACGGGAAGTGGATCCGGATGCTCGGCCCCCATGGCAGAAACCAGGCCCCACCCAGCCCACACACATAATCCTGCGACGCGCATGCCCATACTTGACAGATCACCTTTGAAAACAGTTAAAACAAAACTTCGCATCGGTAGACTCCCGGGTCCGCTGGCGATCTGTATAGGATCGGTCGCAGCCACGGGAACCGCAAGCCCGCATCACGCCCTGCGGGACAAATCTCCACACATTCTCGCTCGCGGCAGCGCTGCCAGAGAAACTTGCAGTGGGCGGGCAGCGGTATTCCAGGATACGCTGCGGGGGCTGGCACGAGGTCCGCAACAGCTAGACCTGCTACGCGGAACGCCGATCATCCACCGTTGCCAAACTGGTCCTGAAAACACAGGCGTGGGAGGAACACAATGCAACTCGGTTTTGTGAGTGCCATCTTGCCCGAACTCTCGTTGGAATCGGTGTTGGCAACCGCGGCAGAGATCGGCTACGAGTGCGTCGAACTAATGTGCTGGCCCGCAGAAAAAGCAGACCGTCGCTACGCCGGAGTCCGGCACCTGGAAGTCGAACACTTCGATGACGAGGCGGCGCGCCATGCCAATGAACTGGTCTCCCGCCACGGTGTGTCAATTAGCGGGCTCGGTTATTACCCTAATCTGCTCTCTGCCAACCGTGCCGATGCCGAGCGGTTTCGTCAGCATCTGCGAAAAGTGATCGAGGCTGCCGCTCTGCTGGGAGTTTGCCAGGTCAACACTTTCGCCGGACGAGATCCGGCTCGTTCGGTCGCAGACAATTGGCCTCGTTTTCTGGAAATCTGGGGACCACTCGTCGAATACGCCACCACGTGTAACGTACGAATCGGGATCGAAAATTGTCCGATGCTGTTTACCGAAGATGAATGGCCAGGTGGAAAGAACCTCGCCTCCAGCCCCACGATCTGGCGGCGCATGTTTGACGACTTGCCCAATGAAGTCTTCGGTCTTAATTACGATCCTTCCCACCTGGTATGGCAACAAATGGACTATTTGCAACCACTCGAAGACTTCGCCGATCGGATCTTCCATGTCCACGCCAAGGATGTGCGCGTCGATGTCCGCCGACGAAACCAGGTAGGAATCCTCGCTGCCCCGCTGGAATACCATGTACCCAAACTGCCTGGTCTGGGAGACATCCATTGGGGCCGGTTCTTCTCGGTATTGGGAGATACCGGCTACCAGGGACCCGTCTGCGTCGAAGTGGAAGATCGCGTTTACGAAACTTCGCTGGCGACCCGGCAGCAAGCGTTGCAGCAGTCTTGCGACTATTTGCGCCAATTTGTGCCGCGCCCAAAAGAACATCCGTGACTCGCTGCCACACGGCGGCAGGCGACTTGCGCTCACTCGTTTTGAACCGCCGCTAACTGGCCACAAGCCGCGGCGATGTCTCGCCCTTGTGAATAGCGAATTGTCACGGTGAATCCGTGATCGCGAAGTCGAGATCCAAATGCCTCACGTTGCGAGCGCGGCGTGGCCGACAGGTGAGGCGCCGAGGCGATGGTGTTGTAAGGAATCAAGTTGATATGGACTGGCAAGCCCGCCAGAAACCCGGCAAGCGCGTCCGCCTGATCGAGGTGATCGTTCGTATCGCGCAGCAACAGATACTCGATGAGCATTGCCGGGGCCGGGCGGTCCGCGATCTGTTCCATCGTTTGGCGCAATACCGGCAACGGATAACGCTGGGCGATGGGGATCAACGACTCCCGTAAACGCTGGTCGACCGAGTGCAAACTGATGGCCAGAGGTGAACGTGGGAAGCGACGGGACCAGCGGAGCATCGCCGCAGGGATCCCCACCGTGGAAACCATGGTACGGCGGGCAGAAAGCCCGAACCAGTTTTCGCTGTGTAACATCCGGGTCGCCCGTGCCACCTGGCTCTCGTTGTGAAAGGGCTCTCCCATGCCCATAAAGACCACATTGCGGACGCGACGATTTTCCTTGATCAGCAACTGGTTCGCCTGCGCCACCTGGTCAACGATTTCGCTGGCAACAAGGTTGGTCACCGGACGCAGGTATCCGGTGGCGCAAAACTGGCAACTCACAGCACACCCCACCTGACTGCTGACACAAATCGTCGTCCGCCCCCGAGGTGCCCGCAGAATGACCGTTTCCACAGACTCTCCCGCAGGGGTCCGAAACAGCAAACGTGTCGCGCCATCGGTCCCCGAATCAACCCGCGTGACCAGCTTGAGACAATCCAAGGCGATCGACTGACGAAACGCGGCACGATCGGGCGGGAGCAATTCCTGGTAGGCCTCCGCCGGTGACCGACCACCCCGAAAATACTGGTAACGCAAACGTTTCAGGCAATGTGGGTCCATGCGCCGCTGACGACGAACCTGTTCGACTGCCGCAGAATCATAAATCGTATCAACCCGATTTTCGGTGCGGTGGTGTTCCGCTGGGTCTTCGGCGGTGTGGCGGTTGGTGCTGTGATTACTGTCCACGGATTCCACTTCAACAGCGGGAACAGCCGCTCGAGATCGACTTGGGGCGGCTATAGGGGATGCGGGTTCCGACGACGCGGCGGGCTGACAGCTGGGATAGGCTGCCCGCCGGCGACAAACAATGCATACTATAGGGCAATTCCCGCCCGCCGCAGACTAGTCCGCACTCACAGATAGCTGACAGATGCGGTAAACTAGAAGCGCCCTCGCAGCGGTGGGCTCGGCATCTCGACCTCGGCATTTCAGCCAGGTTCGAAGTTGACTCCGTGTCGCAAGGAGAATGGGACGATGCTGGAAATCGGCAGCTTGCAAACGCGAGATTGTACGGGGACGTCCAGGCGTTGCTTTCTCAAAGCAGGCATGACCCTGCCATTTCTGCCAGGCCTGTTGCAAACGAGCGCGACCTTCGGAGCGGAACCGGCAAAAGCCAGGTCAGTGATGCTGGTCTGGCTCAATGGTGGTCCCAGCCATCTGGACCTGTTCGATCCAAAACCGCTGGCTCCGGACCAGTTTCGCGGTCCCTTTGGCACCATTGCCACGCGCACCAGCGGACTGCGTTTCACCGAATTGCTCCCTAAACTGGCCATGCGCAGCGACAAGTTCTCGGTGGTGCGCACCAACATCAACCACCATGGTGGTCACCGACAAGCGGGATCCATTGGTATGTCCGGTTACGTGGCCACAGACGGTGGTGAGCCGAACGGATCCGCTGAAGGGTACCAACCTAGTTTCGGATCCATTCTCGGGCGACACCGCGGACACCAGGACTTGCCGGGCTTCATTTCCCTGACGAAGGGTCCGATTGGGGATCTCGACGGGCCGATGCTGGGACAGGGAGGTGGGTCCTGGGGAAAACGCTATGACCCGTTTCTGATCAGCTGCAACTCCGCCGGCCGAGTTTCCATTCCCAACTTGAAGCTTCTCGACGGGCTATCACCTGAACGGCTCTCATCACGACGACTGGTACTGCGCGAACTGGACCGCTATCGAAGCGCTCTCGATACCGCCGATGCACAAAAATGGGGAACCATCTATCAGCAAGCTTACGATTTACTGACTTCCCTGGGACGCGAAAGCGTACTTGATTTGTCACGTGAAACCACGCAGACGCGGGATGCCTACGGGCACACCACATTCGGCCAAACCGCGCTGTTAGGCCGGCGACTGGTGGAAGCCGGCGTCCCCTTCGTCCAGGTGAACTGGAGCCAGGTGGTCGAAGTCCTGTTTCCCAACAGTGATTTTGGCTGGGATACCCATTCGGACAACTTCGGACTACTGGCAGAATTGCATGGCCCGCTGTTGGACCGCACACTTTCGGCACTGCTGGATGACCTGGAACAACGTGGCTTGTTGGAGACGACCCTGGTCGTCACCATGGGCGAATTTGGTCGTACTCCGCGGATCAACAATATCGGATCACGTGACCATTGGCAGCACTGTTACTTTTCCGTCTGGGCCGGTGGTGGAATCCAACCGGGTCGTGTGATTGGCGAAAGCGACCCCCGTGGCGAACATCCCCTGATCGATCCCATCTCACCCGAGATGGTCGGCACAACCATGCTCGAACTCGCTGGCGTGAACCAGGCAGCCAGAGCGGAATGGCGAGTTCTGGAAAACGGTCAGTTGATTGAAGGGCTGTTGTAAAGCGAGAGTGCGATGATGAACGCAAGCGAGTCACTGAGATGGTTTTCCACAACGCCTCTGGCCGTACTGCTACTGACTGGTAGCCTGTTGGCCGCGGAGCCCAGACAACAACTAACCCGCGACGGCAAGCAAAAATTCGCGCCGGTCTTTGTCGAAGAGGGCCAGGCAGTCGTCTATTCCGTTCTGCAACGCGCCCAACGCGTGGTGCTCCAGCGACTGCAGCTGACCGATGGTTCCCAGCAGCTGGTCCTGCCGGAAGGCAACGCCTCCCAATTCGACGTGGATTATTCCCACGATGGTCGGCTGCTGTGTTACGCCAAATCCGATTTCGACCGCCAGCTCAAACTGGTGATTCTCGACATCCAGGAACAGCGTGAGTTCATTTTCTCGCCTCCCGGAACCTCACGCAGTACTGTGCGGACACCACGTTTCCTGCCCGGAACCGGCGGAGTTATTTTTACGATCAACGGGACGCGTGGTCAGCAAATTGTGGCCGTCGACCTGGAAGCCAAGAACCCCCAGGAACTGACGACTTCCAATGGCGCCAACGGCTGGCCCGCTATCTCTCCAGATGGAAAGCAGATCGTTTTCAGCTCAAGCCGCAAAGGCGCCTTCAACTTGTACGTGATGCAGCGGGATGGCACTCGTCTGCGCCGCTTGACGGAAAGTCCCACCAGTGATCTGCACGCTTCCTGGTCACCCGACGGAAAGCGGATTGCTTTCACCAGCACCCGTGATGGCAATTACGAGATCTACCTGATCAACGCCGATGGAACGCAGCTGCAACGCGTCACAAACCATCCGGAACGTGACGACTTCGCCATCTGGCATCCCGATGGAAAGAGGCTGCTGACCATTGCCGAGCGCAAAGG
>CAZITS010000163.1:0-2821 GCA_964542185.1 uncultured Pirellulaceae bacterium | reverse complement strand
TCGCCATCTGGCATCCCGATGGAAAGAGGCTGCTGACCATTGCCGAGCGCAAAGGGCGATTTGACCTCTACTTGACAGAGATCGACGCCCCTTAAGGGGAATCACCAATCCCAGCGCACGCCCATCCACTCCCAGGTTCAAGCATGACAGGCTCGGTATAGGTTGAGCGTAATGTGGGCCTGTCCCTGGTGATGCCCCTCGTGCCACGCCACAATCTGGAGCGTCGTGCGCAAGTTAAGCTCCTTCTGCATCCGCGGATGCATCCAGGTCAATGTCTCTAACTGGTCGTCGGACAAGGATGCGAGTGTTTCGCTTAGCACCTCTCGTCCGTCAGCCAGCACCTGACGAATCTCGTCGACCGAGGGAATCGTATCGTCGGGGGTGCTGCCGCCGCGGAAACGGTCCCAGAGATCACCGTGCCGAGTCGCTTCGGGACGGCTGACCAGCCGTTCGACTCCAAAGAGTTCTTCCGTCACACCGATATGCATCAGCTGCCAGGCAATGTGCGCACGCCCTTCTCCTGGCCGCCAGCCGAGTACCTCAGCCGGCGTTTCCATCTCAGCGATGGAATCCAACAGCGCAAGTGTGCGCGTTCGGTTGAAAGCAAATGACTCCTGATACACGGCTAATGTCGACATCATGGCTCCTTCAAGGCGGAGGGATGCTGGCGCAGGTCAGCCGCGCCAGCGGTTGTTGCTCGTCCCAGGCTCTCGTTATACGGTTTTCTGCACCACTGAAAAGAGAGCGCCGCGGACCATTCAACCGTTCCAGGCGAAGCAGACTATGCCATCGATCAGCGGCTTCCCCGGCCCATCCGGATCGCCGGAGACCGGCGGCGACTGTTTCGGTTCCAGCTTTGCTCTATATTGAAACCCTCCCGGATACTGAAACCCTCCCGGGATTCACGATTTTTGCCCGGGCAAGTCAGGGCATGTGGGAGCAGCCAACAATGACAGATACGAAACCAGTTCGATTAGGCATGATCGGCAGTGGATTCATGGGGCTCACCTACAGCGAAGCCATTGTCAGCCAGGTCACCGGCGCCGAGCTGGCAGCGGTTGCCGGTGGGCGGCGGGCCGCTGCTTTGGCAGCCGACTACGACGTCCCCAGTGAACCCGATGTCGACGCGCTGCTGGCGCGCAGCGACGTTGACGGGGTCGTACTGGCAACCCCCGACCAGGACCGCCGTGAAATCACAGAAAAAGCGGCGGCGGCCGGCAAACATGTCCTGGCGGAAAAGCCGATGGCTCCCACGATCGCCGATTGCGACGCCATGATCGCCGCCTGTGATTCGGCGGGCGTCAACCTGGCCGTGGTCAAGACGGAACGGTTCCGCAAAATCACCATGAAAGCCAAGGCACTCATCGACGAAGGAGTGATCGGGCCGATCCGCATGATGCGTACGGTTTCCGCCTTCCCGCTCTCGACAACGCGCGAGTTATTCGATGACCGCCAGTGGATGTTTGACCAGGCGGGCGGCGGTCTATTCATGGGTATGGCCTCACACAACACCGATTTTCTGCGCTGGCTTACCGGCCGCGAAGCCACCCGCGTATTTGCCCAAGCGACGACCTTCAGCGATCTGGCAGCCCCCAATCTCTCCGTCATGGCCCAGATTGAGTTTGAGGAGGGTATCCAGGCACAGATGTGGATTACCGCCGAGTTGCCGTCGCCCAGCCTGCCCAGTAGCGAGGTCCGATTCCAAGTTTTTGGCCGTGATGCCATGTTCGATCTGGAGAATTTTGAGTTCCTGGAACTCGGCCAGGGAGAAAGCTGGGAACGCATCTATGAACCAGAGCGATTTGACTATTTGAAAGAACCCAAATCACCAATCCGGCTGTTTCCCCATACGGGTGTGGTACAGGAATTCGTCGACAGTATCCGTGAGCAACGACCACCCGCCGTAGGTGGTGTCGAAGGCCGCAAGGCTGTGGAAATCTGTGAAGCCTGCCTGCGTTCCGCGCAAACCGGAACCGCCGTCGATCTGCCTCTCAGTGCGAGCCCCTAAGCGATGTCCGGTGAGCCGAATTCTGCCGCGTCCACCGCTGTACCCGCTCTGCCACCGTTACGGCAACAGCAGCGCAATTTGATCGTGTTTGCCAGTTGTGTCGCCCTGCAGTATCTGTCGGCACCCGTCATCTACGTGGGAATTACACAGGGTTCACTGCTGGACAAACTCGGTGCAAACCCGGTAATCGCCAACATACCGGGTGCCTCGTTCTTTGTGATGGCCACGCTGGTCGCACTGATCTCCTGGGGCTTTCCCAAAGTGCGGCACCTCAAGCCCATCCTGGTCACGTGTTACACCGTAGCCGGCATCACCGCCGGTTTGACTGGCCTGGTGTTAGCGACGGAACAGTTCTCCACGAACACCAAGATCATGATGGTCATTCTGCAGAGCGGCATGACCGGAGCCACCGTGCCGACAGCGATCGCCTTTATCTGGGAAGTGCTCGGCAGAACCACCGAGTCATCACGTCGAGGTGTCGCGCTGGGCATGGCCTATGGACTTGGCCCGCTGCTGGCGGCCGTCGGATCTCTCGGCTCCCAGTTGATTCTCGCGGGGCACTTTGAAATGGGACCCTTGGTCTTATCCACCTCGGTCCTAGCGTCTCCCTTGAATTACGCGTTGTTGTTTGCGCTGGTTTCCCCGGTCATGCTGGCGGCCGCTGTGTTGGCCTCGCAGTTCACCATTCCGCTTCCCACAGCTGAGGTAACCAGAAAACCGGCAACCCAGATTATCGATATCAGCGCCGGAATTCTAATCAGCATTTTGGCCATGATCGCCAGCTTATTCTCGAACTTACTGAGCCAGGAATCG
>CAZITS010000162.1:0-9498 GCA_964542185.1 uncultured Pirellulaceae bacterium | reverse complement strand
CTGAGCTGCTGGACTGGGTCGGTCCAGCACGCGGCTGCCAAAACGTTCCAGTTTGCGGCCTGCGCCGAAGTCGATGAGTTCGTAGTGTTCGTTGGCGAACATGTAGGCTGTTACCTGAGACCAGGCCGTATTGATCACTTGCCGTCGACCTGCGCCTGAAACCTGGGTTCTGCTATTCCACCGATCAAAGACCGTATCAAGGTAATGAGGCCAGGGTGTGTGCCTGGCTTGCTCGGTGGCTAACGAGCGGCTTTATCTGGAAGGTTCGATGCCGTGTGCGAACCTGGACACAAGGTTGGCGGTTGTCTGGAATCTTCGAATACCGGATCAACAATCCACCGGAGAACCCAAGCGACTCGGGTGTGACCGGTCCCAGAATAAGGGACAGTGGCCCCTGGAAATTCACTGGTGTTAATAACGCGGTGCTCGATGCCTGGGGAAGTTTGTGGGCATATTCCAGTTGGTCGTTCTCGGATTTCTGACGTCCCACAACGACCTTCGTTTGTGCATCTAATCGGAAGTGCCGTCCCATGTTCAAGAGACGGTAATCCCAACTCCCGGCTGCTGGCTCTAGCTGGACAAGATCGAGAACTTTTTTTCCGAATTGGGGTTCAGTCAAAGCACATCCGGTAGAAGGCGCGGGGATGTTCTTGAAATGGAATTTATTCGCTAATGCGATCAATCCCTTCCGACTACGTCCGTAGAAGTTGCACAACTGTTTCCGGTCTACCCAACCTTCTCGTTCTGGCAGTGTCGGTGGCAGCAGTTGCGCCGAGAGTGGACGTAACAACAGGTCGGAGAAGTTTGAGTGATGAGCAATGATTTCGAGGTCACGTTTCTTTTGGCTCATTGGGCGCTGTCCGACGACCTCACCACTGATAATGAAATCGGCCCCGATCTGTTCCATGTAACGGAACGCTCTCTGGAACATGTAGATGCGACAATCAACACAGGGATTTGCCCCTTTCCCGTAGCCAAAGCGAGGACTCTTGATCAACTCCAGATAATCGTCTTCTGCACCCAGTACGGTGACGCGAATTCCCAGCTCTTCTGCAGCTTGCCCTGCCGTGTCCTGGCAACATGTAAAGAGCGTCTTGAAATTCAACCCTTCAACAGTGATTCCCTGTTCTTGCATCAAGCGGATTGCCAGCATGCTGTCTAATCCCCCGGACAAGAGGGCTACGCAACGTCGAGGCGCCGGGTTTGCTTCGTTCAATACAGACACAGTTTGGCTCACAGTACTCTCGGCAAGAATCGAAGCGGTTTACTAGGTCGGGGTGTCACCGACTATGGCAGCAATCGCGTGACTGGCAGCCCGTTGTTCGGCCTCTTTTTTCGAGCGGCCCCAACCGGGCAGATACTGGTGTTCACCAACCTGTGCTGTCACACTGAAACATTTGGCGTGGTCTGGTCCCTGCTCGTCAATCAAGAGGTAACGCGGTGTAATTCCATGTTCTCGTTGAGTGAGTTGCTGGAGTTGTGCTTTGAAATTCGTTTCAAGATCGCCGTTCGCGGCTCTTGTGATTTCCGGATCGATCACCGATTCGACAAATTGCTGGACGACCTTGAAGCCGCCATCCAGGTAGATTGCCGCTACGAGTGATTCAAATACATTGGCCATCAGGGAAAGCGGCAGTTCATCTCCGGAGGTAATTCCTTTACCGACAATGAGACATTCGCGGAGCTGTAGTGATTCGCTCAAGCGAGCGCATGTTTGACGGCTTACGACTTCGGATTTGATACGTGTGAGTTCACCTTCCAGGTCCTTGGGGAACCGTAGAAACAGCGACTCGCAAATGATGGCTCCCAGGATTGCATCACCTAGAAATTCAAGTCGCTCGTTCGAATCCAGGCGGTGGGTTGCACCGGACGAATGGGTGAGTGCCGCACGCAACAGGTTCCGGTCTTGAAACGTGTAGCCAATTTTTTCCTGGCAGTCGTCGAGTTTGTATTCCCGCTCCCGTTCGGTAGCGGCTGTCATCGCGGCGGATTTTGGGTGGGACGACATAATTCCGGAAATCCTGCAATACTTGGTCAGTTCAACCAGGCGGGCACGGCGGCGCCAGCGTGGCCAGGTGGATTATCTACTCGCGCGGGTTCGCTCTAAGTTTGCTCCACGCGCGCCTGCTCAGGCTGCCTCGCAACGCCCGAAGATCATTCTTCCAGCACTGGTTTGTAAAACACTGGTCACCAGGATGGGAACTTTGCTGTTAATGTGTCGTTCACCCTCCTCGACGACGATCATCGTACCGTCGTCCAGGTATCCGACACCTTGATTTGCCTCTTCTCCAGCCTTGACAATCTGGACGGAGAAACGTTCACCCGGCAGGAAGACAGGTTTAAGTGCGTTGGAGACTTCATTCAAGTTGATCACAGGAACGTTGTGAATCGTAGCGACCTTGTTGAGGTTGTAATCCCCGGTTACTACCTTGCCGTGCAAATCGCGAGCTAACAAGACAAGTTTCATGTCGACGGGCTGACTTTGCATTTCCACGGTTTCTGGTTCATGGATCTGCAGCTCGATGGATTCGTTATTGCGGAGGCGAGTGATAATATCCAGTCCGCGCCGACCTCGCGCCCGTCTCAATTTGTCATTGCTGTCCGCGATGTTTTGCAACTCGCTCAAGACGAAACGAGGAATAATCAGCTGATTATCGATAATATTGGTTTCCAGGATGTCTGAAATACGACCATCGATAATCACACTGGTGTCCAGAATAAAGGGTTTCTGTCCTTTGATCTCTTTCGAGAATTCAACGTAGGGAATAATGAAACGAAACTCATCCTTGGTTTGAACCAGCAGGCTGATACAGATATACGACAACGCAGTTGTCAGAATGACACGGATCGTGCCGCGGTACTGTTGGCCTTCGATTTCGGCGCCGAACATTACGGTTTCCAGTACGGTGCTAATGACATAGGTCAGAAACAATGCCACCACAATTCCCAGATAGACTGTCGAGATGACCTCAATCCTCTTGCGTGGTAGAAGCACGTCAACAAATACGAGAAAGATGGCGCCACCAACGACCGTGGGGACGATCCAGGTACGATCGACAAATGGGGTATTGGATGAGCCAACAGAGAAACCGATACCGGCCGCAACAAACAAGAACGTGCCGCGCAGAATCCAGAGACCCATGGTGGTGGTGCTTTTTGCGGGCTGGGGAGGGAATGAAGTCGACGGGAGGCAACAATCAAGGAGATTCAGTCCAGCCGCTAGAACTCATTATTGCGTGATCAAGTAAGCCGCGTAAAGTGGATGTGGAATTGTTGATCACAATAGCGATCGGTCATTCCTGCCAGGTATTCAGCGGCAGCACGCTGGATTCCCACGTCCCCGATTCGTTCCTGAAATCGTGCAGGCAGGAGGTCGGGGTTACTTACATATCCTTCAAACATCGTACGCAGTCGGTTCTGAGCCTGTTGTCGTACTTCTAGCAAACGTGGGTGACGATAAACGCTTTGAAACAGAAATTGTTCCAATTCTCGCTTGGGCTCGGCGAGGTCAGGGTCCATTTGGAGTTGAAATGAAGCCTTTCCCGCGTCCTGGGCACTACTGAAATCTTCTGCCGCGAGCCGTCGAATGTTGTATTGCAGCAACTGGCTTACCTGTCGGTCAACCAGCCCGTAAACCATGGCTTTACGGATTTGTCGCGCGGGGGCTGCTGACAGATCGGTGACGGATTTATCAAGAGTTGCTGCGATTAACGGAAGTTTGGTGAGTTGGGTCAATTCGACGAGACCAAGTTTCAGTGCATCGTCCGTATCGTGCGCATTGTAGGTAACGCTGTCTGCTAACTCGACGACTTGTGTTTCCAATAGACTGGGGGTGGTGGCTGCGTGATTGATGCGCGAGTATTGTCCGTCAAGTACTTCGCGCGTCAGATTCAGTCCAGGGAATGTGTGGTAACGTGTCTCCAGGGTTTCGGCGATTACCAGTGCGTACTGATTGTGAGAGAATCCCCCATGATCGACAAGGCACTCACTCAGTGCATCTTCTCCGGCATGCCCGAACGGAGGATGCCCAATGTCATGAAAGAGCGCCAGCGCTTCTACCAAATCTTCGTTGAGCCGTAGCCCTCGCGCGATCGTTCGTGCGATCGAGGCGACTTCCTGGGTATGGGTCAGACGCGTCCGGTGATAGTCTCCCATCTCTCCGGTGAAGACCTGCATCTTGCCGCTCAGTCGCCGATAGGCAGCGCTGTGCAGGATACGGTCACGATCTCGTTGAAAGGGGCCACGGTAAGGGTGGCCAGGTTCAGCGTGCGTCCGACCCAGTGAATCGCTGCTGCGCATCGCATAGGGCGCCAACAACGCTGTTTCGCGTTGTACCGTGTCGGCCAAACCGCTTTGCGGTCCGTGGTCGCTGGGCATCGTTTTCGTGGTTCCGGGGTGCACTGGAGGCCCGACGTCTTGGCGGTGAAGATGCTCGGTTACTGGTTTCAGTTTAGCGGGCTCGCCTTCAAGGAGACAAGCCAAAGTAGCTGGTGCCAGATTCCCTGGCGGTGGTGCGTAAAGAATGTCACAAAACCAGGCCGTATGTCATGCAGAGGTTCGCATGTCATACAGAGCTTACTGTGCCCGGATGTTCAGGTGCTTTCAATTCAGTGTGGGCGGAAGTTGCTCGCGAGGATCATCGGATCAGCACTGGTGAGTGTTCCTGCTGAAGCTGGAGATCAACGTGTTGATTTTCCTGTGGCTTGCCGGTTGAAAAAACGGTCGAGTACTTGCGGCCTTGGAATTTGGCCAAGAGTCAGGTGGCGTGAGATTGCTGTCACACCATGTGGTCGCGTTCGTCGTGGCTTCTCTGGCGAGCCAGCAGCGATCGGCGAATTTGCTGAAGAATTCCTGCTGCAACCATGTCTTTTGTCCCTTCCAGCTTGACTACGACGCGACCTTCTGGATCGAGAATCTCCACTTGGTTTGTGCTTGCATTCATGGCTTCCGGGCCATTGAGTACAATCAAATCACAACGTTTCTTTTCGAGTTTCACGATGGCACGAAAACGTGGGTCCTGAGTTTCCAGCGCAAAGCCGACGACCCACTGGTCAGGACGTTTTTGGGCACCGATTGTGGCGACCACATCGGGTGTTTCCATCAAGGTGAGCTGAACAGGAGCGCCGGTTTTAGATATTTTTTGAGGATGGCATTTAACTGGGCGATAGTCACAGGGAGCCGCTGCACCGATTAATCCATCGCAGTCTGGAAATTCCCGGATGCAGGCAGCGAGCATGTCTTCCGTCGACAACACGGGCACGACTTTCGCCTCTGCTGGGTAAGCGACGTCCACCGGACCACTGACGACAACGACTTCATATCCCAGTTCAATCACGGCTGCAGCGAGCGCGCTTCCCATACGACCGCTGGAAGCATTTGTCAGATAACGTACCGGATCCAGGAACTGTCGAGTGGGTCCAGAAGTAATGAGAATGCGTGTCACGATTGGTAATTGCTCGACTGCGCAGACTAGCAAAGTCGTGTTAGGATAGGTCGCCCTTTACGGGCATCTTTTCAGTTCCAGGCTTTCAACAGGCTACGCGACACCATGAAGATTCGCAACATCCAGGTACACCGTCTCCTCGGCGGCACGGTCGACGGCGGCTGGCCCGATGGACATGAACCGGAAGACGATTTACACGCTTTGTTGGAGATTGAAACGGATGAAGGCCTGACCGGAGTCGGCAGTGTCTTCACGTCGTCCGGGCTCGTAGAGGCCGGGGTGGAGATGTTACGGCCTGTATGGGAGGGAGAGTCGGCAATCGAGCCCGAGCGTGTCAGTGAGAAACTGCGGCAGAGCAGTTTTTGGCAGGGACGAGGCGGTACGCTGGAACATGTCATCTCCGGTATCGATATCGGACTTTGGGATTTGCTTGGTAAAGTGACAGGTCAACCTGTGGCGCGTCTCTTGGGTGGTTACTATCGCAAGAAGATCAAACCCTATGGTTCGATCTTGTTTGATCAGCCCGACGTGCTTGCCGAGACGCTTAAAGCAACTGTGGGCCGTGGCTTTCGGGCTATCAAATTAGGTTGGCGTCCTTTTGGACGTTGTGATGCGAAATTCGATGAACTGCTGGTTCGCACAGCTCGCGATACCGTGGGTTCTGATATCGAGTTACTTGTTGATGCAGGGGGTAGCGAGCAGTTTTGGCCCCATGGATACAAGTGGGCACTGCGTACTGCACACATGCTGGCGGACTATGACATTGGCTGGTTTGAGGAAGCCTTGCCGCCGGATGACATTGAGGGTTTTATCCGTCTGCGCAATGCCTCACCAGTGCCCATTTCCGGTGGCGAGGTGCTCACGCGCAGGCAGTCGTTTTTACCGTGGATTGAACGTGGTGCCCTGGATATCGTTCAGCCGGACGCGACCAAGTGTGGTGGTATCAGCGAGGCACGAAAAATTGCCTGGATGGCCTATGACCACAATATTCAGTTCGTCAGCCATGGCTGGAACACTGCGATTGGGGTGGCAGCGGACCTCCATCTGGCAGCTGCGATTCCGGTTGCGCATTACGTCGAATATCTGACCCCCGCACCTTACATCGAAGATATTATCACAGAGCCATTCCAGTTAGATGAAGACGGTATGTTGACGATTCCTGAAACGCCTGGATTAGGTATTGAATTGGATCGCGATGCGCTGGCGCGTTTCGCCCAAAACTGATGTAATCGGGCTGCCGCACACTTCGAGATATGGTATGGCGAGAGGGGGTTATTGGAAGCGCCGGAATACGTTTCTTTCCGGCGGATTTGAATTGACTTTCGAGGAACTGCTTTCTAGCATGCCACGAACAGGCGAGCTCGGCCTTATTTCTTGATGGAGAGTCGCGATGGCCCCCGAGTTAGATGTAAAGAAGACGCATGTGGCGCTGACGTACAAACACGGTAGCCCGTTGATTTCTTGTCGCTTCGACTTGTCGGGGAAATTTGTTTTTTTTGGCGCGCAGGATTTTCGAGTTTGGCGGTGGGAGGTCGGTACCGACAAAAAGGTCGAGTTGAAGGGGCATGATAGCTGGGTGCGTGGTATCGCGTTACACCCAGGTGGTGAAGATCTGTTAACAGCTGGTTTTGATGGTCGGGTCATCTGGTGGCCAGTCAAGGGAGACAAGGTAACGGCCAAACGGACGCTGGAGGCCCATCAGGGGTGGGCACGGGCAGTAGCGATCAGTCCCGACGGTTCTCAATTGGCGACGGTGGGGAATGATCTGCTGGTCAAGATCTGGAGTATGACGGATGGCAAATTGGTCCGTCAGATGGCAGGCCACAAGCGTCATGTCTACCAGGTTGCTTTTCATCCGGATGGGAAACAGCTGGCTACGGGTGATTTGATGGGGAATTTATTCCATTGGGAAGTCGATACGGGAAAACTGGTACGCCAATTGTCCATTGCTGCGTTACATAAGTACGACAAGGGATTTGGTGCCGATATTGGTGGCTTTCGTGACATGCGGTTCAGCCGTGATGGTAAATTGCTGGCATGTGCTGGCATCACCAATGTGACAAACGCGTTTGCTGGCGTCGGGAACCCGTTGGTGGAATTGTGGGACTGGGAGACAGGAAAACAGCGCGTGCAACATTCCGCGAAAGCAAAAATCAAGGGTGTTGCTTGGGGAGTCGCGTTGCACCCAGAAGGGTTCCTGATCGGTGCTGCTGGTGGCAGTGACGGTGGGCATTTGTTGTTCTGGAAAGGTGCACAAAAGGAAGAGTTTCACCACGTCAAGTTGCCTGATACAGCGCGCGATATGGACCTGAGCTCGGACGGCATGTCCGTGGTGACGGCCCATTATGACGGACACCTGCGGGTTCATAAGCTGACGGAAAAAGCCTGATGCCCAGGCAGGTTATCGCAGACCGCGAGGAACAACTCTGCGATGTAGCCTGCGGGTACCTGGCTTATGATCCAGATAGTTCCGTCATGGGGCCGGTGCTGTCTCCAAAGCGATCGAGTTTTGCGCCAACTGCTTGCAGCATCGAGAGATGAAGATTGGACATCGTCTTGTCCCGGTGAAAACGCACTTCCCTGCCGGATTTGATCGTTCCACTGCCGTGCCCAGCGACAAGTAGTGGCAGGCTTTTGGCAGAGTGTTCGTGTCCGTCTGCCAGGTTAGAGCCATAGAGAATCATTGAGTTGTCGAGCAACGATCCACCTGTGGGTTCTTGAATACTCTTCAGACGAGCGAGGAAGAAAGCGACTTGTTCGTGATGCCATTGCGTCACCAGGTTGTACATGGCCTTCTTTTCCTTGACGTTGCGCCACGAGGTGACCCCGTCGTCATCTTCGGTTTTGCCGCTGGCATCTTTCCAGTGAGACAACGCGTGCCATGTTCCCTCAACACCCTCAATGAAATTGAAGTATCGATTACTTTGACCATGATCGAGCATGAAGGTGCAGATCCTGGTGGCATCTGCCCAAAAAGCCATGACAACGAGGTCGAACATCAATCGCATGTACTCGCCGTGATCGTCGGGGATGCCAGGTTCCGGGCGAATCAGACTCTGAGACAAAGCGGAGTTGTTTCTGGCCCGTTCAGCTTGCTTGTCAGCGAATGCAATTCGCCGTTCGATGCTACGGAGGGACTCGAGGTACTCATCTAGTTTTCGCTGGTCTGCGGCACTGCCCTGGCGTCGCAGGTCGCGCGCATCAGCCAATACTTGATCCAAGACTGATTTGTCGGACAAGCCGCCAGTTTGGGTGCGGAACATCCGATCAAAGATCACGCGGGGTTCTACTTCGCGTGGAACGGGAGTATTGCTTGATGTCCAGGAAATGGAATTGCGGCAGAGGCTGTTTGAAAAGAAACCCTCGCCTTGCATTGATAATTCGAGGGATGGTAACAGCGTATTCTGCCCGATGTGCTTGCTCGCCAATTGGTCAACAGAAATACCGCCGGCATCAATGCTTTTGCCGTCGTAGCTACTCCCCGTCAGCCAGGTCGCTGTTCCTGCACCGTGACCGTTGCCACGCGGAGTCCAGACTTTCCGCGGAATCAGGATGTCTTGTTTGAATGGCTCCAGGGGTTTCATCCACTGGTTTAATTTGAGCAATTCACCGTGCGGGCCGACTTTATGTGGTTCCCAGGAGCCATCTGCCGATCCATTAGGGAAGTACAGATAGCACATGCGAGTCGTTCGGTCCGACACTTTTCCGACTGCATCCACGGAAGGTCGCATGATGTCCAGTAAAGGTAGCGATACCACAGCACTGACACCACGCAGCATCGTTCGACGAGAAATCCGATGTTTCATGGACAACTCACGGTTGTTTTGGGGAAAGAGTGGCAGTCTGCGCCACTCTGTTTTTCTTGTAACGAAATGGATAGCTCTGCACGATTGCGTGAATCAAGGTGCGAAACCGATGTTGGTCACTTGTCAAGCGGGCGATGATTTGTCGCACCGCCAATTCGTCATAGTATTCCAATTGACGGCCCAGAGCGTACGCCAGCATTTTCTGGGTGAGTTGACGGGTCAAGTCGTCCAATCGTTTTTCTACGATGA
>CAZITS010000161.1:0-9562 GCA_964542185.1 uncultured Pirellulaceae bacterium | reverse complement strand
AGTTTTATACGGCTCTGATGCGCTAGGTGGAGTAATCAATGTCGTCACGCGTAGCGGTATCAATCGATCTGGCTACGACAGTCAAAGCGGGCAGTGGATTCATCGGTTTTCCACAGCGGACCTGGGTTATTACTCACGCATGAATGTCGAAGGCAGTGTGGGAAACTCAGCGTTCTTTGGTGGCGCCTCTTACGGGAATTTCAACAGCTTGGACCGTGGTGGGGCATTGGGTCGTCAGCCGTGGACCGATTATTCGCAGTGGGCAGGTGATGTCAAATTGGAATATCGCATCAGAGACAATTACCTGATGACGCTGGCGTTTCAGCATTTTGAGCAAGAAGATGTTGCCCGTAGTGACCGCTTTCCTTCGCGGCTGACGGTTATTGATCCACAGCAGAGATCGCTCATGTATTGGCGATACCAGGGAGTGGAATTGCCTTTTCTCTTTGATCGTTTTTCGTTGACGACTTCGCTACACCGGCAACGCGAAGAGGTCGTCGATCGGAGGTTTAGTCGAACTACGTTTGACGAACAAGGAACCGACAATGTGGTGTTAGGATTCAACGCGTTGTTCTCTAGCGACTTGGCGTGGCTCGGTCGATTAAACTACGGTCTGGACATGTACCACGATAACGTCTCTTCATTTCGCGATCGGTACGTCGCAGATACGGGGGAGTGGGTTGGAGCGCCAACGCCACCTTATCCGGATGATGGCATCTACAATCAGTTCGGCACCTTTGCAGAGTGGTCGGCCAATTGGACGGAACGCCTCTCGAGCGTGGTCGGGACGAGGTTTACCAGGATCGGTGTGTCTGCGACGCCGACGGTTAACGTTGCGGGTAATGACACGCCCGTCTATGTAAACCCGACGTTCCAGAATTGGTCTACCTCGCTGGGTTTGAATTATGCGTTGACGAGTAATTTGCGTTTGGTGAGTTCTGTCGCGGACGGGTTTCGAGCCCCTAATCTCGATGATCTGGCGGCGACCAACGACAATGTCCAGCAGGATGCGGCAGATACACCAGGTGTCGATTTGCGACCCGAGAACAGCAGGAATTACGACGTCGGATTGAAACTGGATGGTGACCAGCTGCGGGGAGAGGTCTTCTACTTCTGGATGGATATTGAAGACATGATTCTGCGCAGCCCGGCAAGTGTTTCAGGAACGACAACGCTGTTTTCCAGGTCGAACCGGGATGCGCACATCAATGGGCTGGAGCTGGCGCTGGAACGGCAGCTCGAAGCGGGGTGGAGCGTCTACGGGAATTTTACCTACTACCACGGAGTCGATCTTGAGATGCTGGAGCCCTTGAGTCGCATCCCACCGACACAAGGAATCGTGGGAATGCGTTGGCGAGACCCCAGTGGCACTTACATAGACGGTTACTTATGGTTGGTGCGGCGGGCGGACCGGTTGAATTTTCAGGATGTGACAGACCGCCGAATTCCGGACGGTGGAACGCCTGGTTACGGGACATTGAACCTGCGCGCGGGCCGTTGGATCAGCTCATTTGAACGGATTTCTCTCTGGGTTGAGAACTTGACAGACCGGGCCTACCGTGTCCATGGAAGTGGTGTCGACGGACCGGGCGCATCGGCACATTTGGGATACGAACTCAGCTATTGACCGAGATTGAGCAAGCCTTTGGCAAGCAGGGAGTTGCAGAATTACCGTCCTTGGTCAACAATGGGCGAGTTCCTGGAACGAGAGGAGCTGCCTTTAGTAAGCGGTTTCATGCTCGCCACCGGGATTTGTCTTGTCCGATTGAGTTCAGTTCAGAATCACCAAGCGTCTGCGTTGGGGCCCGATGGGTAATCGCAGGACAGTTCTACTTGGCACACGACGTCTGCGCTGGTAGTCAACCATTTCCCTGGTCTGTGGGAGATAAGCCGGGTGGCGGAGTACTTTTTGATCTTGCTGCATGCCCTCTTGGGGCCACGACACGTAGTCTTACGATTACGGGCGGTAGGAATTCGATCGGTTACTGGAGGCGTGCGCAGCGGAGTACGCCAGCCGTTTGAATGCTTTTGGATTCCGTGCCTTGGTTGGTTGATGTTTCGTTCGCTCTGGGGTCGATCTTATTGGGAGTACGCGCCAAATTTCTCTGGCGGGTGCAAGTCTCAATCACGTCGACTGCGCGGTTTTCAGCTAAGACCGTTTGAAAGAGGAACACGCCAGCACAGATAGCCGATTGTTTTCGGCTTGCCAGCTAGATTGTCCCGCAGTCTTGCCGCGGTTGTCCTGCACGCGATGCGTTTCAATGGAAATACGTGTCGTAATGGATAGTTTTCTCTTGCCAGCCGGTGTCCTGGTTGCCCTAGTGGTCGGTTATGTAGCGGCCCGTGTCATCGACAAGATGCGCAAACGCGACGCGGAAGAAGAAAGGAAGCGGATTCTGGATCAGGCAGAATCCGAAGCCGGCAACGTGGTTCGCGATGCCAAGCACTCTGCCAAGGAAGCCTCGCTGAATGCGCGTATAGAAGCCGAAAAGGAACTTAATTCGATTCGTGACGAGTTGCGGGATCAGTCGCATGCTCAAGAAAAAGAGCAGAACGGGCTGAAGCAGCAGGCAGAAGATCTGCGCAAACAGGAAAAAATCGTCGAAGGCACTCAGCGTCGCTTGGCAGGCAAGTTGGAAGACGTCAATCGCCGCAGTGACGAGTTGACGGGCTTGCTCGACATGCAACGGCAAAGTTTGCATGAAGTGACGGGCATGGGCAAAGAGGAAGCGACCACACGTTTGTTGGAGCTGCTTGACCAGGAGCTGCAGAACGAAACGGGAGCACGGATCCTCAGCCATGAAAAGAAGGTTGCGGAGACTTGCGATCTGCAAGCCCGTGACATGTTGTTGACCGCGTTGCATCGTTATGCGTCAGCTCACACTGCTGAGAGTACGACAAGTACGGTTGATATCCCCAGCGATGATATGAAAGGGCGGATCATCGGCCGCGAAGGTCGTAATATCCGGGCTTTCGAAAAGGCGACGGGTATCGATGTGATTATCGATGACACACCGGGCGTGGTGATTGTCAGTGGGTTTGATCCGGTGCGTCGGGAAATCGGTCGTCAGGCAATGAACAAGCTGATCGCCGATGGCAGAATTCACCCCTCGAGGATTGAGGAGGTTGTTAAAGAAACGGAAAAGGAGATCGAAAAGTTCATTCGCCGTAAGGGCGAAGAAGCTGCCCAGGAAGTCAACGTTCAGGGACTACATGAGCGGGTGATTTACATGCTAGGGCGTATGCATTTTCGAACCAGTTACAGTCAAAACGTTCTTCGGCATAGCGTGGAAGTTTCGTTTCTTACTGGTATGATGGCCGAGATGATTGGTCTGGATGGCGAGGTTGGTCGTCGTTCTGGTTTGTTGCATGACATCGGCAAAGCGGCGGACCACGAGCTCGAAGGTGGTCATCCCAAGATTGGTGCCGATTTACTCAAGCGGCATGGCGAGGGTGTGGAAGTCGTGCATGCGGCGTTTGGGCATCATGATGAGATCATCACGGAATATCCGTACACGATGCTGGTGGCGACCGCGGATGCATGCAGTGCCTCTCGCCCTGGCGCCCGACGTGAGTCTCTTGAACGTTATGTGAAGCGGATGGAAGAGCTCGAGTCGCTGGCAAGCGGATTTTCTGGAGTGGAGCGTGCTTTTGCAATTCAAGCGGGGCGCGAGTTGCGCGTGATTGCAAATGCCAGTGACACGGACGACACTCGAGCAGCCAAGATCTGCCGGGAGATTGCCAAGGCGCTTGAAGACCAGTTGACCTATCCTGGCGAGATCAAGGTGACAGTGCTGCGAGAGTCGCGGTTTACTGAGTTGGCTCGGTAGGCGCGCCGAGGGGTTCGAATGGATCTGGGGGACGAGGGTCTATTCCCCGCGTGCTTGCCAGGTAGCAGAACTGGGATTCCCTGTACGCTGTCGTCAACCGAAAGACGGAAGCCGTGACTTCGCGGGGTTGATTGAGTCAATTACCTACTGCCATTTCCAAGCGAGACTACCACCGTGCGCATTTTGTTGATTGGCGACATTGTGGGGGAGCCAGGGCGTCGCCTTGTCCAGCAGTGTGTGCCAGCACTACGAGAGCGGAGGTCACTCGATCTCGTAATTGCTAATGCTGAAAACGCTGCTGCCGGATCTGGTGTGACGCCGGCAATCTATCAGGCGCTTATCGGTGCAGGTGTTGATGGGATCACATTGGGTGATCACGTTTATCGAAAAAAAGAAATCGGCAAGACGCTTGAAAAGCAAACAAACATCATCCGGCCGGCCAACTTTCCGGTGACTGCTCCTGGGAGCGGATCTATGGTGCTGCCGACGAAAGGCGGGCCGTCGGTTGGCGTTTTTAGCTTGCTAGGCAGAGTCTTCATGCGTCCCGTGGATTGTCCGTTTACCGCGGCCGATCGCGTGTTAAGCGAGTTCTCGGATGATGTGCAGGTGCGAATTCTCGATTTTCACGCTGAGGCTACCAGTGACATGCAGGTCATGGGGCGTTATCTCGACGGTCGCGTTTCTGCGGTTCTGGGGACACATACCCATGTGGCTACGGCGGACGAACAGATCTTTCCTGGAGGTACAGCGTTTCAGTGTGACGTCGGTATGACAGGTCCTCATTCAAGCATCCTGGGGCGCCGGATTGACCGGGTAGTGGAAACGACCATCCAGTTTTGGCCAACGCCATTTGACGTTGCCAGTGAAGACGTGCGACTCCACGGAACCATTGTTGAGGTCGATCCAGCGTCAGGTTCCGCACTTTCTATTGAGCGTCTGGCGGTTACTGAGGAAGCGGCGCGGGAGTGGACGTAGCCTGCCCAAGATGCGTCCTGGTGCGAACTGGAAAATCTGTCTTGTGTTTTACCTGGTTGCCCGTTATCCTCCCGCCCCGGTTTCAGACCAGTGATTTCAGTTTCTACGAAATCTCGTTTGCCTTTGACTGTTCCGCAGCGTGCGCTGTGTTGTCTGACGGGCAGTGGGCTGTTGCTGTTACTGGGTGTGGCGTGTTGGTTGGATCCGGATTCACGAGGTTTTGGTACCCATCAACAACTGGGTTTGCCGCCGTGTACTTTTTCTAGCGTATTTGGAATCCGTTGTCCGTCATGTGGAATGACGACTTCGTGGTCACATGCCTTGCGTGGAGAACTGGTGATGGCCGCCAGGTCGAATGTTGGCGGCCTTTTGCTGGCATTGCTTTCGGTGTTGTCGGGGCCCTGGCTATTGGTTTCGGGTATCCGAGGAAATTGGACTGGGTGGTATCCCAACGAATGGATTGCTGTTGTTGTCGGAGGAGTCGTGCTAATGACGACACTCATCGACTGGATATGGCGTTGCTTGTAGTTGGAGCAATGTCTGAGTGACTAGCTGAAGGAGGTGGCTTGATGGTACTAGTAGGCCAGCGATCCTGTTTGCGACCAGGTCGATTTCAATTCATGCTCAGTTGCGCGTTTCTGGGATCACTCCTGGCGGCGAGCGGTTGTATGGCACCGATCATGTCTTTGACCTGGCTGCTGAAAGGGCCACAAGTTACCCCGGCGAAAACGCATGCGCTGAAAAACAAGCGAGTTGCGGTGGTTTGTATCTCCGAAGCAGTAGGGTATGTGCCAGGCAGTCCCGCCGAACATTTGGCGCGGAAGGCCGAGCTCCAGCTCAAGCAGAATGTGCGAAAAATCGAGATGATTTCGCAGGACAAGGTGATCGATTGGATCGATCAACACGATTGGGACTCGGTTGATTTTGAAGAAGTGGGAAAAGGCGTGGATGCGGAATTGGTGGTGGCGGTCGAAATGGGATCCTATCGACTGCACGATGGGCAGACACTATTTCGAGGCCGCGCGGATTTACGGGTTCGGGTGCTCGATATAGCCAACGACGGAGAAGTGATTCTGGACGAAAAGCTCTTCGACATCATGTTTCCCGAAAACGGTGGTCAGTCGACGGCAGGTACCACCGAAGGACGTTTTCGTAATGCTTTCACGGATGTGTTGGCGAGTCGCGTTGCAAGGCTTTTCTACGATTACGAATTTGATCTGCAGATTGCCAACGAAGCTCGCCTGCTGAGCCAGCTTTAAGCGAGCTTGAGCCAGCATTGGCGAGAGTCTGTCAGAGGCTCTTTGCCTTCCTTTCCGGAAGCTCGCTGGCGATACCATGAGGCCGAGCCAGCACGGTGACAGGGCGCGTTACCGTGCGGTATAGCCGCCATCGACCATGAGATTTTCGCCCGTGATGAAGGAGGCTTCATCTGATGCGAGAAACAGGATTGCATTGGCAATTTCTCGCGGGTCGGCGATGCGTCGAAGCATATGGGCTCCTCCCCAATCTGGATGCGCATCGGCTGTGGAGCGATCGAGGCCCTGTTGACGCGTGAGTTCTTCGACGATGCCAGTCCACACGGTACCCGGACAGACGGCGTTGACGCGAATATGGCTCTCTGCCAGGTCTTCCGCGAGACAGCGGGTCATACTTGAGATCGCCGCTTTAGTTGAGCTATAGGTCACAAATTCTGGTTGTGCGATAAAGCTGGAGATTGAACCCAGATTTACAATGGCTCCACCCCCGGAGCGTTTCATCAGAGGCACGACGCTACGGGTAACCAGGGCTGTACCCACGATATTGACCTGGAGCACCTGATTCCATTCGTCGACGCTTGCATCAATTCCACGAAGTACGAAGACGGCCGCATTGTTGACCAGGACGTCGATCCTATCGAACTGTTCTGCTGTCTCTTGAACCAGATTCTGGACACTTGCTTCGCTGGAGACATCGGTGGGGACAAAAAGCGCCTGCGTCCCTGTTTTGTTCATTTCTGCTGCGAGCTGGTTACCTGCCGACTCGTCCACATCGGCAATGACAACAGTGGCGCCTTCCTCAGCAAATCTCAAGCAAGTGGCGCGCCCGATTCCATTGGCACCCCCGGTGACCAGGGCAACTTTGTCGGTAAGGCGTTTTTGCGTCATGGGTGTGCTCTCTTGGGACTCTTTCGTGGCAACAGTCTGGTTTGTGTGAGTGGCGTGCAACAGGCTCATCGGCTTGCGCGATGAGTTGTCCTGGGAGATGGCGAGGAGGTAGCTTCTGTGCCCTGCTCCAGCTGGAGGGAGCCAACTTGTGCTTAATCAAATTGAAAGCGGGCGACCAGCGGATAATGATCACTGAGATCACGTTCTGCCTGTGGTATCTGGTAGTAAATATTCCAGTGATCTTCGTCTGCTTGTTTCCCACGGACACACAGATCCTTGCGCCGTTGCATCGACTGAAAAACGAGATCCCGTTTGCCATCCTGATTTTCAAGTAACGGTTGACTGACCAGGATGCGGTCGAATTGTTTGCCAGGAAGCAAATGACTGGCACGTTCCTTGGCGGGCAAGTACTTGTGCAGGTCGAAGAGGTTATCCGTCAACTTGGGTGTTACCATGCCTCTTAAGATACCCATGTCGGAATCGGGAGGAGTCGCGGAGAAGGTCGTTTCTGTATTGATATCTCCCAGAACGACAACATTTTCACCCTGGACAATCGCCTCACGGGTCCAATGGCGGATCAAGCGGCATTGGCGTTGCCGAAGCGGCGCTATTTCAGCTCGCGCTCTCAAGTGAACATTCAGCAGGAGCAGTGATTCTTTTTCCTCGCCTTTGCCCCACTCAAATCGTGTTATGAGGTGCTTGGAAAGATTGTAGTACTGCTTGCTGTTGAACATTTCGCTCGATTGTTCGCGGCGACCGAAAGAGACCAGGCCACTCTGGAACAGTATGGCGACGTCCTGTTCTGTGAAAGTGTCTGCGCCTTCGACGAATGCGATCCGGTATTTGAGCCCATGAGCCTGCTGTAATCGTCTAGTGAGATACCAGGCGACGCGCCGGCTTTCGACTTCCTGCAGGGCGATGATTGTCGGTTGGATTTCAGCGATCGCGGCTGCCACACCGTTGCATTTCCAATCCCATTCTGAACGGTTGGGAGCTGACATCTTTTTGGCCAGGTCACTTGCATTGTCCCCCTGGTAGTTATCGAAAAACCACTCCAGGTTCCAAGTGGCGAGAACCAGTTCTGCAGGTTTTTCGTCCGCCAGAACGACGGCCGGGAGCAGCATGAAGAACCCGCAGGTGAGTTTGAGATGAGAATCCATGGGAGATTGGTCCGACGGCGAGAAGAAGGGGGTTTCAGTTTGTTTTTGATTGAAACGGGAGGCCTCTGGGATTGCAATGTCCGTCTCCCGAAGAGATGTGTTCTGACGAGCCCTAAACTCAGTCTGGAAAAAGGATTGCGACAGTTTTGCCCCGTTGTAGAAAAACCCCAAGAATGGTAGACTGCGGACCGAAGTTAAGGGACTTTTCGGCGGCTGTAACTTCTTTGTTGTAAAGGACTTTGAGCATTGTCGAACGACGCGACTCCGCCTTCAGATGCCGAAATTCCGTCTGCTGATGACAATCAGGGGCGGATAGTACCTCATTCGATCGTCGACGAGCTCAAGGAAAGCTATCTGACGTACGCGATGAGCGTGATTGTCAGCCGTGCTTTGCCCGACGTGCGCGATGGTTTAAAGCCCTCGCAACGACGTATTCTGGTCGCCATGAACGACCTCAATCTGGGGCCGTCAGCCGCGCGCGCCAAGTGCGCGAAGATCGCCGGTGAAACGATGGGGAACTACCATCCGCACGGTCAGGAAGTCATCTATCCTACTCTTGTGCGGATGGCTCAAGAGTGGAATATGCGGCACGTCCTGGTCGACAAACAGGGTAATTTTGGATCGGTTGCTGGTTTACCTCCTGCGGCGATGAGGTATACCGAAGCAAGAATGTCGCAAGTCGCGGCGACCATGCTGGAAGACATCAAGCTCGACACGGTTGACTTTGCGCCCAACTATGACGAAAGCCGAAACGAACCCACCGTACTTCCGTCTAAATTTCCTAACTTGCTTGTCAATGGCGGAAGCGGAATTGCTGTTGGCATGGCAACGTCGATTCCACCTCACAACTTGCGTGAGGTTTGCGATGCGCTGATTCGCGTTATTGAAGACTCCGAAGTGTCCATCGACGAGCTTATGGAAATTGTCCAGGGACCTGACTTTCCGACTGGTGGTATCGTCTGTGGTCGGGCTGGTATACATCGCGCTTTTCACACCGGACGCGGAACTGTCGTGGTTCGTGGTCGTACACGCACCGAGGAATTCGCGAAGAATCGTCACCGGATCATCATCAATGAGATTCCCTATCAGCAATACCGCGATCGGATGCATGAGAAGATTGCGGCACTGGCTACTGAAGGGCGCATCAAAGATATCTCTGCGATTCGTGACGAAAGTGACCTGAAAGAACCTGTACGCCTGGTGATCGACCTCAAGAGAGGTGCCGATCCCGACGTGGTTTTGAATCAGCTGTACCAGTTTTCGCCGTTGCAGGATACGTTTTCGCTGATCTTCCTGGCGCTCGTGGATGGTCGGCCACGGACCTTGAACTTGCGCGAGATGCTACTGGAGTTCGTGCGCCATCGTGTAGAAGTGATCCGCAGAAGAACACAGTTCTTGTTGGCCAGGGCACGTCAACGGAAACACACTGTGGAAGGTTTGCTATTGGCCCTGG
>CAZITS010000160.1:1967-9600 GCA_964542185.1 uncultured Pirellulaceae bacterium | reverse complement strand
GCCGTGTGAATGGAAAAACTCCGGTTGATCCTTTGGGAAGCCAGGTGGATTGGTCACGCGCCTCCGCGGCAGAGTTGTCCCGTCTGTTGGATGATTCGAGGGTCTTCGTTCGAGACCGAGCCAGGGAATCTTTAGTGACACTTGGCGATAGGGGACTTGCTGCACTGGAAGTCACGCCAGAGTCAACGGTAGTCTGGCGACGTAATGTAGTATGGACTCTGTCCAGGATCGCTACCGCTGGAGCCCGCGCGAGGATCCTTCCGTTTCTCGCTGACGGCGACGCTACCGTTCGACAGGCTGCGGTTCGCAGTGTTGGTGTGTTGAAGGAAACTGCTGCCGTTGAGACGCTGACTGGGATGTTGTTGCGTGATGAGTTGGCAGTGCGTCGCGCCGCAGCGACCGCATTAGGACAGATTGGTTCTGTTGAATCGGTACCCACCTTGCTGCGTGCAGCGCGTCAAAATGGCGATACACATTTCCGACACGCCCTGGTGTTTTCGCTGATCGAGGTGGGACATTTCGGGCAGACTTTGACAGGTCTGCTGGATACAAATCCTCAAGTGCAGCTTGCCGCGTTGACAGCGCTCAACCGGATCGACTCTGCACGCCTCACTGAAAACCATGTCGCCCCGTTGCTAAAATCAGACGATCCAGCGGTACGCAACGCGGCATTGGAACTTATCGCATCGAGGGCAGGGTGGGCCGATCAGATTATCGAGTTTCTGGCACTTTGGTTACAGGAGACTCCGGTAGATGCGGCCAAAACACGCATTGCACAAGGGGCTCTGGTGGCGTATTCCTCGGACCTGCGGGTCGAGAAACTGGTCAGCGATGCGTTGGGGTCAGCGGAGGCTCAAGCAGAGTTATTGTTGCCGCTGTTGGAGGCGCTTGCGCGGCGATCGGAAGTGCCCGACACTTGGGTGGAACCACTGAAGCAACTGCTCTCGCACCGAAATGCGGCGGTACGCCGACAGGTGATTCAGACGGTAACGGCACTCAATACGAACGTTTTGGACAGAGCTTTGCGGAACATGGGTCGTGACTCTGCGAATCCGCAGGCTGAGCGTTGTATGGCCTGGGGTTGTTTGGCCCAGCGTGGTTTGTCATTACCTGATGCTGCCGTTCAGTTGCTCGCGGATCGGACAGGGGATACCGGTGCAGCAGCTCTGGACAGATTGTCTGCGGCCCGTTCCCTGGGACTGGCAAGACTCAAAAGAGGTCAGTTGGATATCCTTTTGCAGGTTGTGGGTCGCGCCAGTTTGCTGGAACTTCCTGCCTTGTTAGAAGCGTTTGTTCGCGTGCCAAATATTGATGACAAGCTCGGCTCGCAATTAGTGGCAGCGCTGGAGAAATCGCCGGGATTGAGTACTTTATCGACTGACCGTTTGCGGCGTGTATTACGGCGGCTTCCGCCGTCGATTCGGCGGACGGCGTATCAGCGACTGGAGCCCAAGGCGGATCGAAAAGGTGACCGGATCGCGCGCCTGAATAAGATCGAGGGTAGTTTATTGAAGGGAGACGCAGCTCGTGGCAAGGCTCTGTTTTACGAGCAACGTTCTGCTTGTAGTGGTTGTCACCGAGTCAACAAGGAAGGCGGTTCGATTGGGCCAGATTTGTCGACCATTGCACGTGTGCGAACGCGGCGCGATCTGTTGGAGTCCGTGGTGTATCCAGGCATGACTATTGCCAATGGCTTTGAGACGTACGCGGTATTGACGAAAGAAGGGCGCATCCTGGAAGGGGTGATTCAACGCGCAACCAGTCGGGCGATCGTATTACGTGATAGTCAACGAGCGGAGACCACCGTCTATCGCGAGAACATCCAAAATTTATCTCGTCAGACGTCTTCGATCATGCCGGAAGGATTGGATCAGACTCTGACAACGCAACAATTAAGCGATTTACTGGCTTTCCTGCTCTCTCTGCGGTAGCGACCATAAGCCTGTTAGTCTTTGAGGAGATCGTTGTTTGTCGAGGGACTGCGGTAGTATAATTCGAGAATTCGGTTGCGAAGGCTACGTCGACCAGGGACAACTGCAGAGGCTACGATGAACGACTTGACTTCTTCTGCGCTGGCACTGACACGCAGGCACTTTTTGCAGAGTTCGACTGTTGGAGTCGGAGCTGCTGCATTAGCGGATTTGCTGCATGGAGATCTTCCGGCGGCCGAATCGAAGCAGGGTAACCAGCCCGGCGTTCCTGGCTTTCCTAATTTTCCCGGGAAGGCGAAACGCGTTATTTATCTGTTTCAGTCAGGTGCCCCGTCACAACTGGATCTCTTTGACTACAAGCCCAAGCTTGCTGGTTTGCGGGAGACTGAGTTGCCTGACTCGATTCGGCGCGGGCAGCGTTTGACCGGAATGACCAAGGATCAAGAAAGTTTCCCGGTAGCTCCAACCCGTTTCAAGTTCGCCCAGCATGGTCGCAGTGGCGCCTGGTTGAGTGACTTGTTACCACATACTGCGGAGATCGCTGACGATCTTTGTTTCATCAAGTCGCTACACACGGAGGCAATCAATCACGACCCGGCGATCACCTTCATTCAAACCGGTGCGCAGCTCGCAGGCCGGCCAAGTATGGGGGCCTGGTTATCTTATGGACTGGGTAGTGAGAACCGCGATTTACCTGCCTTTGTCGCCATGGTGTCCGGGAGTGGTGGACAACCACTTTACGATCGTCTGTGGGGAAGTGGTTTCTTGCCAACACGGTACCAAGGGGTCAAATTTCGCTCGCTGGGAGATCCGGTTCTGTTTCTCTCAAATCCTCCAGGGATAAGCTCACCTGTTCGGAGGCGGTTTCTCGACGATTTGGCTCGTTTGAATGACCTTAATTATCAACAGGTTGGAGATCCGGAAATCGTAACGCGTGTAGCGCAGTACGAACTGGCTTATCGGATGCAGACTTCGGTTCCGGATTTGACTGACATTTCCAAAGAACCTGAACACGTATTCGACTTGTATGGACAGGACGCCAGGAAGCCTGGGACATTTGCCTTCAATTGCCTGCTTGCCAGGCGACTTGCAGAACGCGGTGTTCGATTTGTGCAACTTTTTCACCGTGGCTGGGACCAGCATGCACAACTGCCCGAGAAAATTGGTGATCAGTGTCGAGCGACGGACCAGGCATCAGCAGCTTTACTCAAGGACCTCAAACGGACCGGTTTGTTGAAAGACACGCTTGTCGTCTGGGGTGGGGAGTTCGGACGTACTGTCTACTGTCAGGGTAAGTTGACCGCCGAAGATTATGGACGCGATCACCATCCTCGGTGTTTCACGGTGTGGCTTGCTGGGGCGGGCATCAAGCCTGGTGTTACGTATGGTGCTACCGATGATTTTTCTTACAACATCACCCAGGATCCGGTCCATGTCCACGATCTGAACGCGACAATTATGCATTGCCTTGGTATCAATCATGCACAGCTGACGTTCAAATTTCAGGGACGACATCACCGTTTGACCGATGTACATGGGCAACCGGTGAGTCAGATTCTGGCTTAGCTGAGTGCGCCAATCCGGCCTGGCATATTGGGGGTAGCGCATTGGCCGTGTACCTCTTTGATGGTGGGCTTTGATGGTGGGCGAAAAGACTCGGCAGATCGCGTGCGGGATGTATTTGGTGTCAGGTGTCGAGAGCATCAAGGTTTTTCGACGCAGTGACACAGACTCGATCTAGAGAATCAAGGCAGATGTGAACGATGACACTTGATTTTGGCCCCGTCACGGAAGATGCCACAGAAGTCGCTTTGCAACAGATTATCTCCCAGACGTTTCCGGGATTGGGGCCTGACTGGCAGACCTGGTCAGGTCGGATTGGGCGTGAGAATCTCAGAGTGATCCGTCGAGGTGAGCAAGTCCTGGGTGGTCTGGCGTTCTACAAATTAGGGCAGTGGTTTGGAGGGCAGGCGTTGCCGATGGCCGGAATTGCGGGTGTTGCTGTAGCGCCTGAATATCGAACGGCCGGAATCGCTGCAGAATTGATGGCGGCGGTGTTGCGAGATTTGTACGAACAAAGGATCCCGATCTCGACTCTGTACGCTTCGACACAACGACTTTACCGTAAAGTGGGCTATGAGCATGGAGGAACCGCCTATGTCCACCGACTTCCATTGGATGCGATTGGACGCCGCGCTTCCGTATTGCCAATGCACCGCGTTACTGCTGACACACGCACACCGTTTGAACATTTAGCGGAAGTTCGTGCGCGCGCCACCAACGGCAATTTGCAACGCAGTAACGGTATGTGGGAGCGTTTGTTTTTCTTTCGTGACAAATTGTCTTATGCATACCTGATTGGCGACCAGGAGAATCCCCAAGGGTCGTTAGTTTACTACCACGGGGAGCTTAATGATCACGGTTACTTTGATCTCCATGTTCGTGATATGGTGGCGGTGACACCGCAAGCGGCAGAGACCTTATGGAGTTTCTTTTACGGGCATCGCTCGATGTCCGATTCCGTATTCTGGTGTGGTCCGGCGAATGATCCGCTGCTAGGGCTACCTGGTGAAGCGCCTTTTCATGTTGATGATCCGCACCGGTGGATGCTTCGCATTGTTGATGTTGTTCAGGCACTGTGTTTGCGTGGTTACCCAGCAGGAATTGAGGGAGAGCTTCACTTGGAAATCGAAGATTCCGTGATTCCCCAGAATGACGGACGTTTTCTCTTGCGCGTGGCACATGGCCAGGCGACCGTGGAGCCTGGTGGGCGCGGGGATTTGCATTGCTCAATCGGTGGTCTGGCTTGTTTGTTTTCGGGGATTACACCTGCGAACCAACTTGGCATGCTGGGATTGCTAGAGGGGCCAGAGACGGCTTTACAGTTAGCGTGTAGTTTGTTTGCCGGTCCGGAACCCTGGATGTCGGACATGTTTTGAACAGGTTGGTAGACACAAACTCTGCCTGGTATTGGATTCGTGGCAGGCCATGATGTGCATGGTTGGTTCTGTCTTTGACTAGATCGTTGGATTATCACAGGCGGGTCTGGTCGTAGAGAGATTGTTCCTCCGACCTGCCCCTGCGGTTGTGGCCCAGTGTTGCGGGGGAATCCATTCATCAACCGTCAAATCAAAGGAACAGCAGTATGATCATTGGAGTGCCCAGGGAAGTGAAAGAGGATGAGTACCGTGTGGGGATCATCCCTGTTGGGGTAGAAGAACTGGTCGGACGTGGCCATACGGTGCTTATTGAAACTGGCGCTGGAATGGGCTCTGGGTTGCCTGATCACGCTTACCTGCAAGAGGGCGCAGAAGTCGTCCAGAATGCACCAGAGGTCTATGGCCGCGCTGACTTGATTGTCAAAGTAAAGGAGCCCCTGAAAGCAGAATGGCCGTTGATTCGGCCTGCGCAACAAATTTTTACCTTTTTTCATTTTGCGGCAGATCGTGCGTTGACTGAAGCAATGGTGGCTGCCGGACCGATTTGTCTGGCTTACGAGACGCTTGAAGATCAGCAAGGCAGATTGCCATTATTGACCCCCATGAGTGAAGTCGCGGGGCGTATGAGTATTCAGGAGGGTGCGAAGTTCCTTGAACGCCCTCAAATGGGCCGTGGAATCTTGCTAGGTGGTGTTCCGGGAGTCGCTCCTGCGCACATTACGATCCTGGGCGGTGGCATCGTCGGTGCGAACGCGGCGCGAATCGCTGCGGGTTTTCAGGCCGATGTGACAATCTTGGACGTCAATATGGATCGCCTCAGATATCTTGATGAGATTATGCCTGCCAATGTCGATGCGTTATTTAGTGACCGTCATGTAATCAGGGAGCAATTGCGACTGGCCGACCTGGTGATTGGTGCTGTGTTGATAGCTGGTGCGAAAGCGCCGTCGTTGATTGGTCGCGCCGAGTTGGGATTGATGAAGCCAGGAAGTGTGATCATCGACGTGGCTATTGACCAAGGCGGTTGTGTTGAAACATCGCGACCGACAACACACCAGAACCCAACGTTTATTGAAGAGGATGTGGTTCACTACTGTGTCACGAATATGCCTGGCGCGGTGGGGCGGACCAGCACTTTTGCACTCTGTAACGTCACGTTACCCTGGATCATCGAATTGGCGGAACAGGGTTGGGCCCAAGCAGCGCGGCAATCCAGAGGAATTGCCACGGCCGTTAACCTGGCGCAGGGTAGAATCACCAATGCCGCTGTTGCCGAGACGTTTGGGCTACCTCTCACTGAAATTACCTGACCGTTTCCTGCAGTCGACAACCACGATCGGTGAGCGATTGCGTTTCTCGCAAGCGGGATTGATAATGGTGCAGCGATTGGACTGAATATCGCGTCGCAGGAAAGCCTGACCGAACACCGTGGTTCTGGGTTTGGCATCTTGATTCGGGGGCGAGCAGATGCAGAAGAAATTTCGAGTTGGAGTGATTGGGCGTACAGGTCGGGGGAACTATGGCCATGGGCTCGATACGGCGTGGTTGGATGTACCGCAAACCGAAGTGGTTGCCGTCGCCGATGATGACAAGTCTGGTCTGGCAGCTGCCGCGAAGAGACTGGGGGTTCAAAAGGCGTTCACCGACTACCGCGAGATGCTTGACCAGGTCGACATCGACATTGTTGCGATTTGTTCACGATGGATTGACAAGCATCACGAGATGGCCGTTGCGGCAGCGGAACGCGGGATGCACATTTATATGGAAAAGCCATTTTGTCGGACGCTCCAAGAGGCGGACGAGATTGTGGCAGCATGTGAAAAAACACACGTCAAGATGGCGCTTGGCCACCCAACTCGATATAGTCCGCTGGTTCCCACGATTCGAAACCTGATTCAATCAGGCCGCATTGGAAAGGTCTTGGAGTATCGCGGAAGAGGCAAAGAGGATCGGCGCGGCGGCGGGGAGGATCTTTGGGTGCTCGGGACGCATGTGATGGATATGATTCGTGCGATCGGCGGTGCGCCCAAATGGTGTTTTGCCCAAGTGACTCAGGACGAAAGACCTGCCACGAAAGCGGATGTTGTACCAGGCACCGAGGGGATTAGTCTGTTGGCAGGTGATCAGGTGCGCGCGGTCTACGGAATGGCAGATGGGGCGACGGCGTACTTCGCATCGACACGGAACATGGCCGGACGACCATCTCGATACGGGCTGCAGATTCTTGGCTCCCGCGGCGTGATTGAACTGGTCGAGGGGATCTTGCCATCGGTCAAGATTCTGGTTGATTCAAGCTGGTCACCGGGACGTAGTGGGAAGTCCTGGCAAGAGGTGTCCAGTGCTGGAATCGCCCAGCCTGAACCGCTGAAAGGACCTGAGTACCAGGCTCGCCATTGGCTGGCAATACTCGATCTGGTAGCGGCAATTGAGGAACAGCGCCAGCCACTCAGTAGCGTGTACGAGGCCCGTGGTGCGACGGAGATGATTTTGTCGGTCTTTGAATCACACCGTCTAGGACGCCCTGTCACGCTGCCGCTGGAGAACCGCAAGCATCCATTGAGCCTGCTGACATAGGCTTGCCTGGCACCGATTCAAGGAGGTGTCGGTGAGGCACGTGTTTGGACTAATAGAGAATCTTTTGCGACCGATGCGGCGGCGAATCAAAGGGACGCCAATCAGCTGAATTTTGTCAGGACGTAGTTTCATGGGAATCCACGATCGCGAGTATTACCAGGATGGGCGTACCCGCCCGAGTATCGAACT
>CAZITS010000160.1:0-1957 GCA_964542185.1 uncultured Pirellulaceae bacterium | reverse complement strand
CGATGGTAACGTTGTTGGTCATGGCCAACGCTGCCGTGTTTGTGCTCGATATGTTCTTTGAGAGTGGGAGCCTGATGACTGGCATGGCAGTGCAGGCAGTGACGGTTGTCGAGCCGTGGAATTGGTGGCGGTTCTTGACGGCTGGATTCGCGCATAGTCCGGAAAGTGTGCAGCATCTAATATTCAATATGGCCGGACTCTGGTTCCTGGGCCGTCCAGTAGAAGAACGGTACGGGAAACAGGAATTTCTGCTGTTCTATCTGGCGGCGATTGTGTTGGGTAATGTCGCCTGGTCAGGACGCATGTATTTCTCTGGGCAATCAGCCATCGTTATGTCTGACGGGGCAGTGATTGTTCCGAGTGCACTTGGTGCTTCTGGCGCGGTTACCGCTGTGGTCATGTTGTTTATTTTTTTGTATCCCAAGCAGACGCTCTTGTTGATGATGGTGCTGCCGGTTCCCGCCTGGCTGGTCGGTGTTTTACTCGTCGTGACGAACCTCTTGCAGGTGAATATGACAGGTGTTGCTGGTGCCAACGTTGCCTACGATATTCATTTGGTAGGGGCAGCTCTAGCTGCCGTCTACTACAAATTGGGCTGGAAGTTTAGCCGTTGGTGGCCCCGGCAACTGGGTGGGGCTGCAAAACTGGTAAGGCGTCGGCCCAAGTTGAAGCTTCATGTTCCAGAAGACGATCGTGAAGCGGATCGGTTATTGGATAAGGTCCATCGCGAAGGCGAATCGAGCCTCACAGCCCGAGAGCGAAAAATTCTGGAGTCCTATAGTCGGCGCATGCGAGACAAGCACCGCTGAGCAGCCGCAGCAATACTCGGCACAATATGGAATAGATGTCGAACGCCACTGCAAGTGGCTCGATGATCGTAGCACCTGCCAACGGGTGTCTTACCTGGAAGGATCATGCTGATTGGAACAGCACTGCGCAGAGGCCTTTTGAGCATCTCAAAGACAGAGAGACACTAAGGGGTTGCCGAGAGTTCCACACCGGAACGCTGTTCGAGCTGCGCGAGGCGTTGTTGCGCTTCTTTGACCGAGCGTTGCGTGCGTGCGGCCTGCGCTTCCAGTTTTTGCAGTGCTTCTTGCGCTGTGGCGTCGGCGGGCTTTTGCAGAGTCAGCTGCCTTGCTGAATTCAAGGCGCTGAGTGCATTTCGGTGTCTGGCCTGGAAAGTTCTCAATCTGCGGGACCACCGAGAAATTGCTTCTCTTTGCTGAATTATCGAAACATCAGATCCGATATCTGCTGGCGCAAATTTGCCTGATTTGAGCTCTTCCAGTACAGGCAGAATTGATGTCACAGGAATCGCTAATGTTGATACGCGGTCGGCAACAGCGATATTGATGCCAATCGTTCTGCCAGTCAGGTCGACCACTGGACTGCCACACTCATTTGGTCGTAGTGTCGAGTCGTGCTGGAAGGCCCTGGGGAAGCCACTGTGACGTTTGCTTAGTTTTCGCCCCAGACTCTTGGTGGTGTGTTCGCGTTGTCCTAAAGGCGTGTTCGCTGAATTCTGCAATGTGGCCACGGCGCGAATCTCTCGCTCACTTCTTTGGATCGTGAGCACAACGCGGTCACCGGGACGAAATTCACGCAGTTGATCAATGAGCTCTTGTGCGGTGCCAATAGGATTCTTGTTCAACGCGACGACCAGATCTCCTTTTTTGATGCCCGCTGCTTCCGCACCACTATCGGCGTAGACGTGTGTCACCTGCGCCGCTGAGGAACCGTCGTCAAGCTGGATTCCCAAAATGGCTCGCGCCCTGGCAATACGCCGTGAGGAGACGCTAATCACTCCAATAGCGAGCGGGGTAGGATCCACTCCAGCAGTCGCTAGCCAGTTCCCAGGTCGTATGTGCGCCTCGGTTTGCCATTGTACGGGTATGGCGCCCAGGGTATCGATTTTCAGCATCGCGAGATCCAACTCACTGTGTATGCCAACGAGTTC
>CAZITS010000159.1:0-9661 GCA_964542185.1 uncultured Pirellulaceae bacterium | reverse complement strand
AGATCTTCCTGGCTGCCGCCACCTCGCCCTACGATTAACGCATCGGGAAGGGGGGAAAGTTGCTGGGCCGCTGCGATCCCAGCGGCAATTTCTTCTGCGGCTCCCTGGCCTTGAACACGGGACGGAATCACCATGACGTGAATGCCCTTCCAGCGCTGCTGCGCGACTTCCAGGAAATCTCGTATGGCAGCGCCCGTAGGACTGGTTACAAATGCGATTCGTCGAGGAAACGCGGGCAGATTGACTTTACGTTCCGCGTCAAAGAGCCCTTCGGCGGCCAGTTGTTCCTGAAGCTGCCGAAGTCGCATTTGCAGGACTCCGGCACCGATTGGCTCCATTTGACGAATGATCAACTGGTAGTCGCCACGTGGCGGATAAACGTCGACAGAACCGGTACAGAGGACTTCCTGGCCTTCCGGGAAATCAAATGTGAAACGTTGTGCGGTACCTCTCCAAATCACGGCGCGGATCCTTGCGTCCTGATCTTTTAAGGTCAGATAGATATGGCCTGACGGAGGTCGTTTGACGTCTGAAACTTCACCCACGACGCGCACTTGGGAGAAACGATCCTTTAGTGTCTCCTTGATTTGTTCGTTTAACTGGGAAACGCTCAGGAATGTATCTGTGTTGTCAGGTTGCGTGTCGGTCATTGAACAGATGAACAGGAGAAGTGGATCGCGAGGCCTGCAAAAACGTATCGTAGGTGACGTCTGGGAGATGATCAACGATCATCCGTATACGTCCCGGATGGCACTACCCGAAAAGCCAAGGTGGATGGTCCTGGTAGATTTGGTAAGAAGCTGGCTGTGCGCATTACGGTCCTGTGGAACGAGGGCAAGCTCATCACAACAGGGCGACCCGCTGCGCGGTAACGACAATGAATCTCTTTGTTTCAAGATTGTTTCGTTGAACTGAGGGGGGGATGCGTCACCATCTGGATGGCTCGAGTAGTTACTCT
Source organism: uncultured Pirellulaceae bacterium (assembly GCA_964542185.1). Lineage (GTDB taxonomy): Bacteria > Planctomycetota > Planctomycetia > Pirellulales > Pirellulaceae > UBA9264. The sequence goes on along the minus strand of CAZITS010000159.1, from coordinate 8,703 downwards.
TCGCGGTAATTTGATGGGGTTTTGGGGACCGCATTGTCGGAATGCTTGTGGCCCAGAATTCAGTTAAGAGGGTGTGGCTTGGGATTCTGCCTCGGTCCGATTAGGTATGCTGCGATGTCTATCGCGTCGCTTTCCTGCCGAATACCGGAACTTTTCAGCCCCCGTATGTTGAATATTGCGCCCGTCGCGGCGAAATACACTAGTGATTCTGTTCGTGACGCCTGTAGAGATGTCCTTGCGCGTCTGAATCAGTCCAAGTTGACTGGTTGAATGTTCGCGAAACGACAATAATGAAACGGTATTTGGTGTTTGAATTGAAGACGAATCGAGGGATTTCTCCAGAGTTTTGGGCACCTTCTGATGGTGTGACAAGGTGAGATTTCTCGTATCCGAATCGTAAATTCTTTAGGTGATGAATCTGATGAAAGAATACATTTGGCGAGTGGGATTGCTGGCAGTCTGTGCCTTTTTCCTTGGTGTTGGAGGAGACGATCCGGTAGGTGGCCAAGAGGTAGCCGTTCAACAAGAACCAAAGTCAACGCCTGAAGCACTTGCCGTCTATGGTGATGCTGCCAATTTTCAGAACAACGGTGCATTCGAAATTGCTGAGACGGAGTGGCTGAAGTTCTTGAAGAACTTTCCGGACGATCCGTTGGCGGGGAAAGCGCAGCACTATCTGGGAATTTGCAGCCTCAAATTGAAGAAATTTGACGCTGCTGCTGCTGCGTTTCAAAAGGTAGTAACCAAGTACCCGGGGTTTGAGTTGACTGAGGAAGCCTATCTCAATCTCGGATGGTGCCAATACACACTTGGTCAGGCGAACGACAAGAAGTCTGCCCAATTGGCGAAGGCCAAGGATACATTTGCCCGCATGCTGAAGTTGTACCCGCCAGGCAAGGGGACCAAGTGCGATCAGGCCTTGTTTTTTCAGGCGGAAACGCTGTATGGACTAAATGACAAAGAAGCGGCTGTTCGCTCTTATGCAACGCTGCTCAATGGGTTCAGTAAATCGTCCTTGTCCCGTGACGCCTTGTACGCATTGGGTGTCACACAAGAAGAGCTGGGACGTTATGTCAAGGCGGGCGATGCGTACCAGAAATTTATGGGACAGTATGCCGATCATGAACTGTTTTCCGAAGTGCAGATGCGGCATGCAGAGACGTTGTTACAACAGGGTGTCTTGGCGCAGCAGGGTGGCGATGCTGAGATGGCAGGCTCGCTGTTTACACGTGCGGAAGCTGAGTTCGAGAAGGTCGCCAGGATCAAGGATTTTTCCTCTGCCGACCACGCATTGTACCGGCAGGCTTTTTGTGTCATTCAACGCAACGATTTGACACGTGCGGCGACAATTTACGAGCAGATTATCGGTGGCTTTCCAGATTCACTGTACGTAGCGCAGGCGACGTTAGGAGCCGGCCGTTGTTATTACCGTGTGGAGCAATTGGATCAGGCTCGCGAAGCGTTTCAGCGGTTATGGGAACTGGGAAACCAGGAAGCCTCTGAAGCCGCGCATTGGCTTTGTCAGATCCATCTTCGCCGAGGTGAATTTACTGCTGCTGCGAAGCTCGCTGGTGACGCCATTAAGAGTGCCGGAGAAAGCACATTCCTGGTGCGTTTGAAGATGGATTATGCGGATGCATTATTTGAGCAAGCGGATCAACGCGTTTTGGCGCTGACGCAGTATGCAGCCATCGTTGAAATGCATCCGGAGGATGCAAGTGCTCCGCAGGCTAACTATAACGCTGCTTTTGCTGCATTGGACCTGGGAGATTATCAACGACTTGCTGAATTAGTCCAGGTATTTCGTGCGCGCTATGCGGAACATGTCCTGCTTCCTGATGTCATCTACGTCGAAGCAGAGGCAAAGTTGCAACAGCAAGAATATGCGGCAGCCGAGACTATGTTTGGCATGCTGTTGCAAAAGTATGCGAAGCATGTGGATCGTGCGGATTGGATGATTCGGCTTGGTGTTTGCCAGTACGGACGTGAAAATTACGAAGCCGTGATTGCTGGTCTATCCGATTCAATAGTGAGTCTACCGAAAAAAGAACAACGGGCGGAATCACATTTTCTGATTGGCGCCAGCCAGTTTTTTCTGAAACAGTTTGCAGTAGCGCAAGGCTCTTTGAAAGCGTCAGTTGAGGTGTCTCCGAATTGGCGCCGCGCGGATGAGACACTGTTGTTTCTGGCACGCACCCAGCGTCGCATGGATAACCTGGACATGGCACGCCAGACGGTACGTGGCATGTTGAAGGCTTTTCCGGAGAGCTCTTTACGAGATCAGGCCCATTATCGACTGGGAGAATTTGAGTATGCTGCGGGCGATTTCGGTGCCGCAGTCAAGAACTACACGGATGTAATCAAGAACTGGCCAGAGTCGGAATTTACCCCATTCGCGATTTATGGTCGCGGCTGGGCGCAATTGCAAGCGGGTGACTTCAAGGCCTCCGTAACGAGTTTCGGAAACCTGTTGGAGCAGCACCCGAAACACTCGTTGATGGCGGATTCGCTCTTGGCCAGGGCTATTGCGCTACGTCGGGAGACAGAATACGAGGCTGCGTTGCGGGATTTGGATCAGTTCTTGACACTTGCGCCCCAACCAGATCAGAGGGTCAACGCCCTCTATGAGAGGGGGCTGGTTGAAGTAGCACTCAAGAAGCATGGCGTTGCTGAGCAGACCTTTGGTGAATTGTTGAAGTTGGATCCGCAGTATTCTGCGGCCGATAGGGTACTTTACGAATTGGCTTGGGCGCAGAAGTCTCAGCAGAAGATAGAAGACTCGTTGTCGAGTTTTCGCAAGTTGGTGGAAGCGTACCCCCAAAGTTCTATGGCCGCGGAATCTCATTTTCATATTGCTGAAGCGAATTACGAAAAGAAATCCTATAAGCTGGCGATTGACTCGTACCTGGCTGCAAAAAAGTCCCAGGCTGATGAAGAGCTGGCTGAGCAAGTGGCCTATAAGATCGGCTGGTCCCACTTCAAGCTCGACGACTTTGAGAACGCGCGCCAGCAATTTCGCACCCAGATTGAATCCGGGCGAGACACGCCTCTAGTAGCGGAGGCGCGTTTTATGGAAGCAGAGTGTTTTTTCAAGCAGCAGCAATATGACCAGGCACTTCCTTTGTTTGAATCTGCTGTCAAGGCGGTTGAGGCCAAGCAGGATCAGATCTCGGACGTTATTCAAGTTTTGGTCAGGCTGCATGCCGGGCAAACTGCTATCCGATTAAAGCAAACAGACAGAGCCGTTGAGTTGCTGACTCCCGTGCTGGAACGTTTTCCGAAGTCTCCTTACCTTGCGGAAGCTCGTTTTGAGCGTGGGAAAGCGCGCAATGGGATAGGGCAAACGGCAGCGGCGATTGCTGACTTTGAGCAGGCAACGCGTGAGTCGCGGTCAGTCGTCGGTGCGCAGGCGCGGTTTTGGCTGGGTGAAATTCAATTCAAGATGAAAAAGTACGAATTGGCGATCAAGCATTATCAGCGTGTCATGTTTGGTTATGGTGGTGAAAACGCCCCCCAAGAGATCAAGGAAGTACAGGCGACAGCTGGGTACGAATGTGCACGCTGTGCTGAAGTGCAAATCAAGGGAGAGAAAAACGCGGCTCGCAAAGCGAAACTGCTCGCTGATGCGAAACGGTGGTATCAGTATGTCGTTGGTGGGCATGCGGGTAGCCGCTGGGCGGCTGAGGCAGAGAAGCGACTGGCAGCTCTGGCGAAGTTGTAGTGCGCCGTATTGAATCGTCGGCGACGCGACACTTTAGCATCCGGGTTGTGCATTTTCGCAGTGATGCAAGGTCGGTGGGTGTTCAGTGGTTTCTGACGATTGGCGAGCTATAGGCAAGGGCTTTGAGTACGGATATCCGAAAGGCAAGTGCATGAGCTTGGCGCAAGATAGTTCGGTTGGCATACGATGTTCCTGCTGTGCTGTATTTCTTGCCTTCTCCCTGATCGCATTTACAACCACTTTTGCCCAAGAGCCTGCCGCAGTTGGCTCTGCCCAGGATGGGGAGCAGACGTCGACGACAGACGTGTCCGAGAACGCTGATCTGTCCGGTGGCTCCGCGGCAACGGATGCCTCTGCAGCCGAGGTGGTCGAACGAAAGACTGGCATCAATCTGTTGCAGTTGATCTTACAAGGTGGCTGGCTCATGGTGCCCATTGCAGTGATGTCCGCACTCGTGATCACCATTTCGATTGAGAGATTTATCGGTATGCGTCGAGCTCGAGTATTGCCGAAGACGTTGGTTGCTGAGCTAGGAAAATTGGGAGGACCGCAAGGTGCGTTTGATCCGCGCATGGCATATCGATTGTGCCAGCAGTATCCGTCTGCCGCAGCATCGGTCGTGCGAACGATGTTATTGAAGGTTGGTCGTCCCCACAGTGAAGTTGAGCATACCGTCACCGAAGCGAGTCAGCGCGAAGCAGAACGGATGCACGGAAATGTACGGTGGTTGACGATGGCCGCAGCAGTGACGCCGCTTTTGGGCCTCTTTGGCACCGTCTGGGGAATGATCCGAGCGTTTCATGACATGACCCAGTTGTTGCCCGGTCAGGACAAGGCCGAGTTTCTGGGTAAGCGCATTTATGTTGCGCTGGTCACTACGGTGGGTAGTATGGCTGTGGCGATTCCGGCGGCTATTTTGTCACACTATTTTGAAGGCCGTATTCAGGCGTTGTTCCATCAAATTGATGAACTGGTTTTCAGCCTCATGCCTCAGATTGAGCGATTTGAAGGCCGGGTGCGTTTTGGCGCTGTCGGTGAATCTGCAAGTGGTGACTCAGCGGAAGGGCAGGGCAGGGCTACTCCTCCGGTTGCGCCTGCCGCCACAAAGACGCCTTCATGATGAAGACGTCTTCGTCTTTCGAGTAAACAATACCTCATTACGGTCACTGAGTCGCGGGAATCTCAAGGTGTGACTTGTGAGTCAGAGCTCAAACTGGTTTGTGGGCGGAGAGGGTGATTGGATCCAATGGCTGTCCGACTGAATAGAACGAGTGCGATTTCGATTCTTGCAATCAACTTGATGCCGTTAATCGACGTGCTCTTCATGTTATTGATCTTTTTTCTTGTGACAACGAGATTCGCCAAGGCAGACCGGGAAATTGAAGTTGATTTACCGACAGCAAGTATCGCTGTTCCAGTCACCGAAGAGCCGCAAGAAGTATTGATTGGGATCGACAAGGATGGGCTGTATTTTGTGAACAGTAAAGTGTTGAGTATTGATGAGTTGGAAGGAGTCTTGCGGCAATTGGCGACAGATAATCCCGCCAATCAGTCTGTCTTGATTCGCGCAGATCGGCGTGTATTGCTGCAGTTTCCGGTTGCCGCTATGGATCTCTGTAACCGATTTGGTATCCGTTACACGCTAAATACGGCTGGAGACGAGCGTTGAATGTGTCTTGACAATGCAATTGTTGACCAGCGCGATCCAACGTCTCACGATGAGATCTGTTCAAGAAAACCACTCCGACTACCCAGCAGGGCGCGTGCCAGATTGATGTTATTGCTGGCAGCTGCGGTATTAGTCATTGCCCGTATGGCACTTGTCCGTGGATTTGTCGCTCCCATATACGTGGCTGGCGCTTCGATGGCGGGTACACTCCAAGGTCAGCATGTGCGGGTAGAGTGTGAGGATTGCCAGATTTATTATGTTTCTGGCCGACGTTTTCGTGGTGACCATGGAGAAACCACGTGTCCCAATTGTGGTTATGGTCAGAACGCGCCGGCAGGCCGGGTATACCGTGGAGATCGCGTCCTTGTTGACCAGTGGTATGGCCGTTGGCAGCAGCCATCCCGGTGGGACCTCGTCGCGTTACAGTCTCCCCAGGGTTCTGGCGAAATGATTGTGAAACGGATTATTGGCATGCCTGGGGAACAGGTGACTATTCAATCCGGGGATCTGTTTGTCGATGGTCGATTGTTGCGCAAGCCGCTTTCGGTGTTTCGCGACATGATGGTCCTCGTACACGATGATCGGTTTTATCCAACAACGAGCGCGAAGCTACCACGAAGATGGCGGGGTGAGCAGGCCAGGACTTCATGGATCCCTGCTGCACAGGGATACCGTTTTGAAGAGCACACGAAAGTTGCTGTCGGTGGTAACACCGTTCAATTGATCCAGGATTGGCTGACGTATCGACATTGGTTGTGTTTCTCCAAAGGTGTACCTCCCACACAGAGAACCGAAGAAACAAGTGTCTTGGACAGTTTGGGCTATAACCAGAATTCTCCCAGGGGACAGTTGAATGCTGTTTCCGATTTGATGTTGTCCGGTAACATCGTGATTAATGGCGAGGGGAGATTCTCGCTGCGCGTGGCGGATGGTACTGCGTGGTATATCGCCGAACTGAACTGGCCCGAGAAAAAATGGCGTTTACGGCGGAATGACAATGTACTGGTAACCGTTGCTTCACAGGGGCTGTCAAGCGGTGTACCGTTTCTGGTGGAATACGGTATGTACGATCGGACGGTTTTGCTAACCGTGAATGGTCGAGTCCTCCTCAAACTCGACGTAAATCCGGTGTCTCGGGTACCTGACGATGCACCTGCGAGTCGTTTGAGTATTGGCGCAGTTGGCTTGTCAGTCGAAGCTTCTTCCTTGCGTGTCGTGCGCGATGTTTACTTCTTGGCGCCGGGCCCGCCCTGGACGCATTGGGATGCACCGGCTCCCTTGCCTTCAGGACATTTCTTGCTTCTCGGAGACAATACCGCGATTTCAACAGATTCGCGTCATTGGACGCCCGCGGGAATTGCACGCAGTTTGATTACAGGGCGGGTAATGCGTTGGAGCGCTGCACGTCTGTATTCAGGAAAGTAGCCAGGCCTCGTTGGTCGCAGCAACATGAGGAGACTGGAACTGGTGCGGAACGTTGAAACGGCCGCGGGAAGTTGGCAATCACAACTGGCGGCAAGTCATGGCTCCTGGGAAAGGCGACATGACTTGCCGGACAGTGGTGGTTGGTTGGGACGGCTGTCCCGGCCAAAGCATCAAGTGAGCACAGAACTGGTTTCTTGCGGAAAGCAGTTCAGGCGCTTTTCGTTTTCGGAGGAGACATGTTAAACAGTTGCTTGCGTCCTTCGACAACGTCTGCATTGACGACGTATTTACTTCCCTGATCCTGATCGGGGAGTTCGAACATGATGTCCATCATGACTTCTTCGATGACACTGCGAAGAGCACGTGCTCCAGTGCTCTTCGAGAGTGCTCTCTTGGCGATCGTTTGTAATGCGTCGTCGGTAAAGGCCAGTTCGCTGTTTGCCATCTGGAAGAGGCTCTCGTATTGTCGCACCAGCGAATTCTTGGGTTCCGTCAAGACACGCATCAATGCTGACGTATTGAGCGGTGTCAACGAACAGCAGATCGGCAAGCGGCCGACCAGTTCCGGGATCAGGCCGAACTCGAGGACATCATCGGTGGTTACTTTGGGCAGCAATTCCGCTGCGTCCGACTCTTCTTTGTAACCACATTCTTGGCCAAAACCGATTGTGCGATTGCCCAGACGTTTGCGAATGATGTCGTCAATGCCGACGAACGTACCGCCACAAATAAACAAGATGTTAGTTGTGTCTATTTGGATGTACTGCTGTTCAGGATGTTTCCTTCCACCTTGTGGTGGTACATTCGCAACAGTGCCTTCGAGCATCTTCAGGAGTGATTGTTGGACACCTTCGCCAGATACATCTCGCGTAATCGAGACATTCTGGCTTGTCTTTCCAATCTTATCGATTTCGTCAATGTAGAGGACGCCGCGCTGAGCAGCTTCAAGGTCAAAGTCGGCTGCATGAAGCAACTTGAGAAGCAGGTTCTCAACGTCTTCCCCCACGTATCCGGCTTCGGTGAGTGTGGTGGCATCACCAATGGCGAATGGAACATTAAGCATGCGGGCTAATGTACGAGCCAATAGAGTCTTGCCGGAGCCAGTCGGGCCAAGCAAGAGGATATTGGACTTTTCAATTTCCACATCCGAACCTTCCCAGTCCAGGTGGAGTCGTTTGTAGTGATTGTGTACCGCGACAGCGAGGACTTTCTTTGCGTATGCCTGGCCGATGACATATTCGTCCAATGTTGCCACAATCTCTCGTGGAGTGAGGATCTCCTTGAAGAGTTCTTTGGATGAACCGCGTCTTCGTTGTTCTTGTTCCAGGATCGATTGACACAGATCAATACATTCACCACATATGTAGACATCGCCAGGACCCTCTACGAGTGGTCCTACATCGCGATAGCTCTTGCGACAAAACGAACAGAATGCATTTTTCTTGCTCGTGCTGGTTCCGCGGCGCTCGCGACCCTCTTCTTTTCCGTCGGCCATGGTCACTCCTTCCAGAGACGCCAGTGTCTTGTAGAAACCGGCGCCGGTTCATCAAAGGTGTCGCTCGATTAACCATCCTAGCGTGATGGCTCGTCGGTGCCTCCCTGGCCGCAATTTCGAGCTTGCAATCGTTGTCAACACTCAATCTGATGACCACAGCCTCCCAGGCTGCAGCAACAATCTGAGGGATCGCCTCAATCCGTATGATCATCGCAATCGCGTCGCCTGACAGGACACTCCTGACGACGCTAATCTGTCTCATCGGGATCGTTTAACGCTCCTTCTAATTGTTCACTGAGCACAGTCTTAATTGTTCGGAATTCTGTTTCCGTAATGTCACCCTCGTCGTAGATTTCTCTGAAAAAGGACATGTGTTCAATGGGGCCTGGCATG
>CAZITS010000158.1:0-9676 GCA_964542185.1 uncultured Pirellulaceae bacterium | reverse complement strand
GACTTCCCCGGGGCGCCCCGCCAACCAGGACTCAAATAGCAACAGCAACAACACGAAGGCCAAGAGATGCCAGCCATATTCACGCTCAGCAACTTCCGTCAGCCCAAGGCGATCCACCGACGGCTGATGCACACCATATCGAAAGAACGATGGCAAGAGACTTCGGTTAACACGCTGCAGTTCACTTTCTCCGGATTGCACGTCCAAATTGACAGCAAACAATTGTGCCTGGATCGGTTCCGCAACAGGCTCGACTCGGTAAATCCCGACCTGCTGGGTACGTGAGTAACTCCAGCCGAACCGTTCCGGATGCTCAGCAGACCATTTTCCTTTGACAAGCTGTCGCAGACCATCTGGAAGAAAGAGCTGGCAATTCGGAATATGATTTGTCGGTTGAAACTCACCCACTAGCTGACCACCCACCTTCAGATTACGACCGACTGTTTTTCCGCCGGTTAGCCGACCGAGCATTTCCTGAACCAGGGACACAAAATCGCCGGCAGTTGGCAAAATCGTCCAAGGGATCCGCTGAGGGTGACTGCGATCAACAGATTCCATGGAAGCGGCGCTGGCAAATACCAGACACCGCCCCTTCCCACAATTGCGTTCTACAAGCGCTGGATCCCCGCTGTCAGAAAACCGGAAAACAACCTCTGTCTTGTTATCTTCCGGGACCTGCAGCTGCACGTATCGGTAGGTCGGAATTTGGAACAAACCTGAACCAGGAACACCTCGAAAGATCTCCGCTACGGGATGCTCATAGCGGATCGGATCGAGCAGAAATCCAGCACTGACATCCGCTGGTGCAATTATTTCACCCAGCTTGCATGGCAAACACTGGATCGCACCCTCAGTCTCCACCCACGCGTTGTAACTGTCGGGCTGAACCTGGTCACCCAAAAACACCGCCAGGCCGCCTCCGTCCCGTACAAAACGCCCCAACACCGCTGCTTCATCGGCACCAATGCGCCCCACATTACACAAGAAGACCACATCAAAATCATCCAAGGTGCGTTCCAATAGTTCGTACTCAGCCGCCAACTTAACGGAAATGATCGGATCGGTCCTGCGTGGTTCAATCGCCAATGCGACACTTCTCGCAGCACCTGGTTTTCCACCAACGCAAAGTACGTTGATCGAGTCTCGAACCGGAACACAGCGCCAGCACTCGTTGTCGATCAACAGGCGGTCAGGCGGCAATTCAACTCTTAATTGATGTTCACCGACAGTACGAAACCGATACTGAAACTTCACTGCAACTGTTTCGTTCGCCGGAACACGGAACATCTTGTTTTCTACAACGCGTCCATCGATCCAGATTTTCAGTGGCTGTTCATCTTGATCCTGATCAGAAAAGTTATGCACTTCTGCAACAAACTCGATGACTTGTTGAGTTGTGACCAGCCTTTGGCGTTGCTGGATTCCACTAACAGCAAGATTACTACTTGCCGCAGCCCCGACATCGATGACAAACAATTCAGCGTTCTGTCTGATTCGCCTGAGACGATCTCGGACAGCGTCTCCGGCGAGGGCGCTCCAGGTGTTGTATCCCAAATCTGTGTAAAAACAGACTCTCGTACTGGTCAACCGCGGAAACCTTTGCCGTGCAGCAGAAATCGACTTCTCAATACTGCCCAATACGGTCGCCAACGTCGAATCGCCGTAGCCAATCGGTAAGCGTTCTAACTCACTTGCCACTCGCGCCGCATCAAATGATGGATAGTGAATTACCGGACCGTGCTCGTTTGTCATCGCAATAAGCGTAAACGCTTCACCTTGAACTGCCGCACCAACGAGATCCTGTGCTGCCTGTTTCGCGCGAGAAAACAAGGTCTCCTGCGAACGGGTGGCAGCCATAGAATACGAGTCATCCAGGACGAGCAGCGTGTGAGTACCGGTCAGATTTGGTGGAATGGCATCGGGCAAGGAAACAGTGGCAAATCGAGGATTGGCTAATGCACTGGCAAACAACACCAGAATGAAAACCCGCGTAGCCAGGAGCAACCAACGTCGAAGTCGATCTAGATACGACTGCTTTATCAACGCGGCGTAGAGAAACCGTGTCGCAGCCCAGTCCGTACTCTGATAACGCTGGCGATTCCATAGGTGCATCACGACGGGAAGCGTTCCAGCAGCAGCCCACCAGAGCATGAGGCTACTGGAGAATGGCCAGATCTCAGCCAAGATTACGACGTCAAACATGATCGTGATCATCTCGCAGCAAGTGCATCTTGAGTTGCAACATGCCTGGCTGCCTCCTGCCATTACTAGAACGAATCTACCACCTTGCTGATCGCCTGTGCTAATTGGTCAATTACTGCAAATGGCTGTAACAAAACTGGATGGTGTAACAAGACGGTGTCTTCAGCTGCCAATTTGCTATTCACTAAATCGCCAACTTGACGACAGCGACGTGCGCTGCGTTTACCAAAACCACGAAATCCTGCGTCGATTGCTACACCTTCGGCTTGGATTACCCTCAGGAATTCCTCTCGCGTACAGGGCGATCCCGCTCCCTGCAAAACTTTCCAGGCAAGTTTATAGTAACTAGCTTGCTGGCCAGAGTCTGGCACACCCAATGGCTGTAGCCAATTCCATCCGCCACACTGTGCAAGCAACCTGCGAACATTTTCAGCACGCACTCGATTACGATCGGGCAATTTCTCTAGCTGTGGCAAGAGCACCGCAGCCTGTAATTCGCTGAGAGGAAATGCATCATTTCCGCGTTCGCAAAATATCTTGGCGCGTTGATAGACATCTTGCCTGTTGGTCAGAATTGCGCCGCCACGCCCAGCAGTCAGCAGTTTACTACCTCCAAAACTAAGCACACCCACATCACCCCATGTGCCAGCGATACGACCGTCGACGCGTGCTCCCGGGGCCTGGCAGGCGTCCTCGACAATGGCCACCCCATGGCGATCTGCCAACTCACGCAGTTCAGACATCGACGCCAAGCCGCCGTGCAAGTGAGAAACCAATATCGCGCGAGTCCCTTGCCCCATAGCAGACTCGACCGCCTGTACGTCCAAGCACCAGGTTTCGCAGTCGATATCAACCAGCACTGGTCGCGCTCCGACCGCCTCAATGGCTCGAAAATTGCCGGGAAAATCATAGGCTGCCAGCACTACTTCATCGCCATCCCCAATCCCCAACCCGCGCAGAGCAACTTCGACAGCGACAGTCCCCGATGCACATAACCAGACATATTCAAGGTGGTGACTTTCAGCCAGCTGCTGAATCAACTGATCACAGTGATGACCGTGATAGCGCCCCCAACTTCCATCCGTATACGCTGCCAATAACGCATCGCGAATCGCTGGGTCCATTAATGGCCAAGGTGGCGGTCCTTCAGAAAAAACAGGTTTCCCACCATTACACGCGAGCACTGATGTCGACACTGAATTGTTCATCCGTGTACTACCTGGGCGGACCCCAACCTCCGGAAACGGATCCCACCAGGCCAAATCATACTGGCGGTGAGTTCCACGTCACCTGATCCAGGGCAGTGGCCTGGATCAGAAAACAAATCAGGTGCAATGTGAACTGCACTAAACCACTTGTTTTTTGCCATTCTCAACTATCGCCTTCAAGACACATACTCGACAAACTGCGAAGCTCCATTGCACAGTCGTCCGCCCCTTCTACAGACCCAAGGAATAAACTTCTGCGGAATGGAACAACATCGATTCCAGCCACCGCAAAACCGGCTGCGGAAACATCATCTCCGTGGTATGAGCAAGGGTTGCCCCCCGATTCTTCGACCTTTCTGAAACGATTCTAGACCTTCCTGGAACAAAGTGTATCGGCTGGCTCATTTCGGAAGTAACGTTCTGCGGTTTTCATCGCCCGAGTGCGTTAAATTGGAAACAAACAAGAAACCCATTAGGATCTGAAACAAGCTGCCCATCGTAAGATCGTGCTTTTCGCAGGCGGCCGGGACCAATCGGCTGCATGCCGGACCAAAGGTGGTAATTTGAGTTCCTTCGAAGACGTTGACGAGATTCCACCGGCAAATATAGCAGCGGCGGAAGGAATCGGCTTTGACCCACTGCCCAATAGCCTGAAACGTATCCGGCCACGTGTTGAGACAGCGTTACTGGCAGGATTTCTCGCCATCCTGGGCATGCTGACGATCGGATTGCTGCTACCTGTGCTCGTCGCATCGGCGCGACCGCCTGCCGAATCTCTCCAAGAATCGCTTCCCGTGGGTGAGGGCATTAAGCCACTCGCGGCGCGTTATCCGGGCATGCTGGTCCTTTTCTCACTACTGCCACAGTTCATGCTCGCTGCCCTGGCTTTAGGCGGAAGCTGGTTGTCCACTGACGGCTGGCACCAAAGATTAGGGCTCACTGCGGGCAGCATGCCCAGACGCTATTGGATCGTGTTTGCCCTTTCGACGCCAGTAATTAGCGTTGTCACCGGCCTGTTGATTTCACAACTAACCGACCACTTGAGTCAGCGAATGCAAGAGCTCGGCGGTTTGTACGGTGGCCATACCGGACTCTTTGGCTTGCTCGCACTCTCGTTGCCAACACTGGTACCGGGACTCTGCGAAGAACTCTTGTTTCGGGGGTATGTACAGACACGTTTACTCCAGGCATGGCAATCATGGAAAGCCATCCTGATCACATCCCTCCTATTCAGCGCCGCCCACCTCAGTCCGATTCACGCATTGGGAGTATTTCCACTGTCGTTGTGGCTGGGAATCATCGCTATGCGGTGCGGTTGTATCTGGCCGGCAATCTTCGGTCATACTGTCAATAACCTGTTCGCATTGACCGTATTACTCGCAAGCCCACACGCCACCACGGTCCCACAGATCTCGATCGCCCTGAGCTTGTTTTTTGCCATCTCCACGTGTGCCTGGATAACCTCGATTTTCCATCTGAGTTCCCATCCAGTCGCCACGCGTTCCCACGAGAATTGATACAATCCGGCTGCTCTCAGTACCTGACCGTAAAGTTTCGCCACTGCAGAGGACTACCAGGAGGCTCCCTTGATGTCCAACACGGCCCCTCGTCAATCGTGTAGCAAGCCACGCAGAGCAGTACCCTTCACGGCCATATGCGTATCGCTGACCTTGTGGGCATGCACAGCAGTAATACCGGCATACAGTTTTCAGAACGCAAAAACTCTTCTGCAGCTGACTGGGGCCCATTCCGGCATTGGAGTACTGACCGGAACACCGACTCCAAATCTGGTCGTGGAACTCTGTCAAACCAGCCAGCTGGTTTGGTTTGTGCAACTCAATGATCGCACGTTAGCCCAAGCAATGCGCATCGAAATGGACAGGGCAGGCCTGCTGGGTACGCGTGTTTATGTTGAACATGGTTCCCCCGAGCATCTACCTCTGGCAGACAACTTCGTTGACAACCTGTTTGTCATCGGTACGCAAGAAAAAATCACGCCCGCGGTCCGGCAAGAAATCTTGCGGATTCTGCATCCTGGCGCCAAGGCAGTAATCGGAAGCAAAATCATCACGAAAGCTCGCCCGCCTGGAGCAGACGACTGGAGTCATCCCTACCACGGCCCAGACAACAATCCACAATCGACGGACCAGAACGCCAAAGCACCTTATCTGACACAATTCCTGGCGGAACCCTGGTATGTTCCGATGCCACAGGTAACCGTCGCGTCAGGGGGCCGAATTTTCAAAGCTTTCGGGCATATTGCGCTTAAACGCCGCGAATGGCCCTGGTTGAACAAGCTGGTTGCGATCAACGCCTATAACGGAACGCACCTATGGCAACGCGACCTCACACCCGGCTTCATGATCCACCGAAGTACACTGATCGCCACACCCCAAACTGTCTTTTTAGCCGATAACACCGGCTGTAAATTAATCGATGCCAATACGGGGGAACTGCGCAGCGAAATCAAGATTCCAACGAACGTCGATGCAGATGGTGTTTGGAAATGGCTCGCTCTGAAAGACGGCATTCTCTATGGACTCGTTGGCCCCCAGGAACCAATTGACGAGGTAATTCGCGGCGACCGCAAACCGGCTGGCTGGCCGTGGTCCGGATTAGGAAAACAGTACGGAGGCAACTACGCCTGGGGATTTGGAAGAACCCTGCTGGCCATGAATCCACAAACCGGAAAAATTCTCTGGCATCGCCAGTGGTCCAAACCCATAGACAGCCGCGCCCTTTGCCTGGCGGCGGGACGGATTTTCGTCTACAGCAACCAGGCATTCCTGACCTGCCTCGATGCAATGAAAGGTACCCAGCTATGGCATACCGAAGAGCCTGCGTTACTGGATGCGATCGGCACCGCTGATCGTGCACAAACTGCCAGCAAAGGGTTCGCCAGCAGTGCCTATGCCAAAGCCAATGACATCGGCCTGTTTATCGCGGGTCCTCAGAGAAAGCGGCTCGTGGCAATCGATGCCAAGACTGGAAATTTGATGTGGCAATACCCACACGGCAACCTGCAACTGGTGCTTCGCGAAGATGGCTTATACGCTATGGGGCGTACCGAAACCAGCAAGGTATTTGCCTACCGGACCGGAGAAGTACTGGCAGATCTCGAGTGTTATCGAGGGAATTGCACCAGAGCCACCGGCACCGTAGATAGCATCTTTACGCGCGGCTATCGCCACACTGGAACGATGCGACTTGATCTGGCCGGAAACTACCCACGACGCATTCCCCTGATGCGACCTGCTTGCCAGGATGGTGTCATCGTTGCCGAAGGACTTCTCTATTGGGGGCCATGGATGTGTGACTGTAACCATTCATTGATCGGCATGATCAGCCTCGCTCCTGCCGGTGACTTCTTCTTCTCTGCTGAAGCAAGCCAAACCGATCGTCTGGAAACTTCGCCAACAGCTACCACACAACCCGCAATAGAACTGACTGCCGCGGATTGGCCACAGTACCGGGCCAATGCCGAACGCACTGGTGCGTCGGCAGCATCCGTGGGTAGAACCATCAAGCGTCGTTGGCTCCATACCTCACGTAGTGGCGTTGAGCCCACAGCACCAATTGTTGCAGGTAATACCGTTTACTGGAGCAGTCGCGACGGGTGCGTTCGAGCGGTCAATCTCGCAAATGGCAAAGAAAAATGGACAGGGTATACCGGCGGCGCAGTCCGGTTTCCGCCAGAATTTCACCTGGGCAACATCTATGTCGGCTCAGGCGATGGTTACGTCTACTGCTTTGACTCACCGTCGGGAAAGCGGATATGGCGTTTCCAGGCAGCTCCCGGACAACGACGTATTGCAGTTCACGGCGAACTATTGTCTACCTGGCCAGTAGGAAGCGGAGTCCTGGCGCGCCAGGGCGTCGTTTATGCGGCAGCTGGAATTACCAGCTACGACGGTACCCACGTCTATGCATTAGACGCAGCAACCGGAAAGATCCGCTGGCAAAACAACGCCTCCGGACACCTGGTAGACGATCAACAAGTCACGGGAATTAGTGTTCAAGGTCATCTCTTGTGGCATGCCAATCGCCTCTACCTGGCCGGCGGAAACGTCGTTTCACCTGCAATCTACGACCCGCGAACAGGTAAATGCCTGAACGAGTTAACCAACGAATGGTGGAACCGCCCCGACGGCGCAACCGAAGTTTTCCCAAGCCGTCCGAAGAAGGATATGTTCCAACGCGCTCCTCGGGGCCGCGAACTTTTCGTCGTTGACAACGAGGTGCGCGTATTTGACCAGCTTCTCTATGCACCACCCGAAAATGGACCCTCTCGTTATTTCGGTGGCCATTTTCTTCAAGTGTCATCGACCGACATGGTCATCCGCGCAACCAACAACCGTCTCGTTCGTCTGGCAACAGAAAAGACCGAGGACGGCAAACCGATCGGCGTGTGGCAAAACACCACACTCCGGGATCCACGTGCACTGGCCATTTGTCGTAACGCGGTGGTCGCCGCCGGCGAAGTTGCCCGAGTAAATCCGCAAGAAGAAGACGGAGAAACCAGACCGTCGCATGCGGTCCTGGCGTTGGACCCAAGCAATGGTAAGCCAATCTGGTCGCAACCGTTACCGACTGCTCCGGCTCCTTGGGGCCTGGCGATCAGCCGAGATGGTGATGTAATCATCACGCTAGTCGATGGTCGGGTCGTCTGTTTCGGATCTTGACCTTACGCCAAAAACAAAACACTTGCCAGCGGCTCTGATGCCGTCCTGCCGGTGCCTCTATCCACATACCCAGTCACCAGGCACATCTACCGACTCGACGCGTTCTTGATTCTCTTCATAGCATGTGACGCCGCTTTCCGAACATTGCTACTGGTATCCTGCTGGGCCACATCGCTCAATCGACGAATTGAACGAGTACCCCCTATCTGGCGCAGCACATCACAAGCTTCGATGCGGACCGTCTCGCGGGTATGCTGCAATAACTGTCCAACCACATCCTCAGCAATGGGTCCCGCAACTCGCAGCGCCCGGCCGACCGCTGAAAGTTCCTGGGTCGGCGCTGCGTCCATTAGTGTCGCCAATGCCGCACACGACGCTGCCGATCCAATACTGCCAAGAGCGCTGATTCCGGTTTTTCTTATTTCGCCATCGCGTGACGCGTCGATAACCCCGACAAGTATCTTCACGGTTTTTTTGTCATGCCAGCGCGCCAACACCTGCAGTACTTTCTGGCGGGTTACAGTGTCACCAGACTCCAGCACTTCTTCCACTCGATTCGTGACGTCCGAGCGACGTGAATCCTGCACCGGAAACTGCAATAAACCATTTAGTGCTTGCTGACGGACCTGAACATCTTGACTGATCAAATCACTTAGCAGTTGGCTGAGTTCACGATCCTGCCCCAGATCGTCTTGCCGCTCCTCCGTTACCGCCCGTTTTTCCTTTCCCACGTCAAGCAAAACCGCGTCCTGTTTATTTGCTTCCGAGACCTCAACTACCCCAATGCCAGCAGATCGGGACCACACATACCAACCCACAAAAGCCAGCATCAAGAAGGCCGAGGTCGCGATAACCCAACCGGCACCTTGGCGTCGAGGCTGCCGCAATTTCTGACGTGATCGGTAGCGATCCGCCGCAGAATAGGGCCGGCGGGTCCGTGAAGACTCCGCAGGGACCACCGCTCCGTGCTGGCTGGCGGCTACCACAGACTGGCAGTGGGGACAAAGGGCCAATCCCACCTGACGTGCCCGTGGAGGCACTACAAACATTGCCTGACAAGAAGGGCAACTCACTGATTCTCGCGACATCTGCAACAGAAACAGCCTCCCAGCGGATACCAACGGTCAGAAACAGCAAAGGCATATGAAACCAGCTCGCGCCAACCGCTCGCCAGACTGGTGCAGGGCAGCCGTCCTGTGTTCTTCACCAACAAGAAACAGAATCAAATGTAACAACACGCACTTGAAAAAATCTCAGGGACCAGCAGTCGTATCGTCCGAGGGAGGTGGCGGGTCGATGACTTGCTTCGGCATGTTCTCTACATCATTGGTACTAACCTGTCCCGTGCCTGGAAACTCTGATGGACGAGCTCGTTCTTGAAATTGACTCCAGTTGCGTCCTAGCGAATCCAACAACCGAGGAACTTGGGGGGCCGACAGAAATATACGAGCCGAAACCACGGGGCGTGGAAACAAGTTGACGAGAAAATCAAATCTAAACTCAGTGGCGGTGTGCCCAGTCATCACTCCGTTGGCATAAGCTCCCCTCGAAAGTTAGCCAGGAAATTTGAGGTCGTCGTTGATT
>CAZITS010000157.1:0-9677 GCA_964542185.1 uncultured Pirellulaceae bacterium | reverse complement strand
ACTACAACTAATTTATTTTATTTATCCCCTAAAACACCTTTAGAATATATCCTGAAAATTACTCACGTTTTCCACGGCGCGAGGTGCGATCTGGGCCGACCGCGTCGAGAAGTCCAGCAACCCCAAGCCCGCCTCCTCCCAGACCGTGTCGAGAAGTTCGCGCACTACCGTGAAATATTTTTCCCGACCTGCTTCAATCTGGTAGAGCTGCCGTGGGATGGCGGCGTCTGCTTTGACCGATTTGGGTGGATTAAATCCCCGTTTCCAGAACGGGTTGCGGTCACTGGCCAGTTGATCGAGGCCCCAGGGTAGCAACTGGAGCTGGTCAGATTTTGAATCGACGTAGACGAAATAGTTGTTTCTGTTACTGACGTAACCGTCCCAATGACCGACCAGCACCTCCATTGCCCAGAAACGCAAAAAACGCTCGAGATCAAGGTGTTTGCCGACTTTCTTGAGCCGTGTTTCCAGTGGTGCAGTAAGTGCAGCCACCACTTTCGCGATGTTCTTGCGATTCTTTTTGGACCCGACTTTATGCTCAAAGCGGATGAGTGACTCGTTCGCAAAATCGCAGACAGTACCCTCGTAGAGTGTCCCCTTGGCACCTTTGAATGCACGGCGGAGGAAATGTTTGTCGAGTGACTCGACGTTCGAATAGATGCCCAGCGACTTGCCGTTGACACGGACGACCGCCAGGTTGCAGTGGGAGGCTGTGAGTCCCGCCGCGCGAAACAACTGGTAGCCGATCAGTTGATGAATGCGCGAAGGGTCTTGCCGATTGTTATTGAGTGTCAAAGTGTCCAGGCCGGCAAATTTGTTTTTCTTCTTGTACCGGCTGAGCTGGATTTTGAGTGAAGGACGCTCGTGGTCGAGTGAGCCGACGAAGCCTTTCTTGCGGATGGCGACCTTGCCGATTTCAATACCGTTGATCGTTAACTGTGCCGGTACGTAGTCAAAGGGACTCGTTTGATCGGACGGTGGAATGTCGGTGCGTAGTGTCTTGACCAGTAGGCGATGTTGTACACGCATCTTGTCCCAATCAGCGGGGGCCAGCTTCAGGTCGATCTTTACCAAACGCGTGATGTCAAAGAACGTGGTGAAGTCATACGGTGCCAGGTCCTTGCCCGTGGCTGGAACGGTGCCTGGGAGAGACGCAACCAGGACAGCGAACAGATACGAGATCCAGCCAGGTAAACGCGCATTGGTCATTCGAAACGTCTCCGGGTGCGTGCAGACAAGGCGGTAGTCGCTGTGACGGACGATGGACGGAATCCGTCCTGATATAAACGTTGCAACTTAGTGTGGTGGCGTTGCCTTGAGTTTGCAAGGGATAGCCAGAGACCGTTGGCACGTTTCGATTTCCCAAAGATGGCGCGAGCGGAAGCGATTCTTGAGTGAACCGTAATGCGGTGTTCGCTGCATCAGATTTGAAATTGACGTTCGACCAGCCGTCGGTAGAGGCCCTGGGCAGCGACCAGCTCGTCGTGTGTGCCGGACTCGACGATTCGACCCCCGTCGAGGACGACGACCTGGTCCGCATCTTTGACGGTGCTCAGCCGGTGGGCAATGACCAGTGTGGTGCGGCCCACCATCAAGCGTTCCAGCGCCTCTTGTACCAGGTGCTCACTCTCGGTGTCCAGGGCGCTGGTCGCTTCGTCGAGGACAAGTACGGTGGGGTCTTTGAGCAAGGCGCGGGCAATGGCAATCCGTTGTTTTTGTCCACCCGAAAGTCGCACTCCCCGTTCACCAACCCGGGTCTCGTAGGACTCGGGAAACGCAGACACGAATTGATGCGCATTGGCGGCTTCTGCTGCGGCCGCGATCTCATCGTCGCTCGCATCGAGTCGACCGTAGCGAATGTTGTCGCGCACCGAAGTAGCAAACAGGATGGGCTCCTGACTGACAATGCCCACTTGCTGGCGCAGCCAGCTGGCATCGAGTTGGGGATAGGGGTGCCCGTCCAGTAACAGACGCCCCTGCTGGGGATCGTACAAGCGGCACAGCAAGGCAGCGACGGTCGATTTGCCACCACCCGAGGGCCCGACCAGCGCGACCACGGAACCAGGGCTTAAGTGGAGATTGCAACCGGTCAGGACTGGCGCCTCGGGCCGCGCCGGGTAGGCAAAGACCACGTCATCGAATTCAAGGTTCCCCTGCAGGTCCTGGAGACAATCTCCTGCGCTGTTGAGCTGGGGCTGACGATCAAGTAATTCAAAGACGCGTTCACTGGCTCCGGCGGCCCGTGCGAATTCAGACCACAGGCCGGAGAGGGCCGCAATGCTGAAAGCGACCGTAAATGTATACAGCAGGAAACTGGTAAGTTCACCGAATCCAAGTGCACCCTGGCTGAGCAAAACGGCGCCGTACCACAGCACGGCGGCCAGGGCAGCAAAGCCGGCAAAGCTCATCACACCGGTGAAGACTGCGACCAGTTTGGCCCGGTGACGGGCCAGCTGAAAGCTTTTTTCGATCGCATCTCGATAGCGCTGGACCTCGGTGGATTCCCGCGCGAAGGCCCGGACCGTGCGGATACCCGCCAGGGTTTCCTCGGCGACTTCCGAGGTGCGGGCCAAGGCGTCCTGGACATCCTTGCTGCCGCGGCGTAGCAGGCGACCGTAGACGCCAGCGATGATGGCGACCAGGGGGACCACCGCCAGCATCACCAGCGTCAATTCCCACGAGGTCCACAGCAGAATCGCGATCGCGCCCAGTCCCTGCAGGCTGAAGCGGAGTGCGGTCAGCAGGTTCACCGTGACGACGTTTTGCAGGACCGTTGTGTCCGAGGCCAGGCGATTGATCAGCTCACCGGTACGACGTTTGTCGAAGAAGGCAATCTCTTGTTGCATCACCGCTGAGTAGAGATCTCCGCGGAGGCGAGCCACGATCCGTTCTCCCGCTACGCGGAAGAGATAGCTGCGAAAGGCAGAGGCCAGGCCACTGACCGCAAATACTCCCAACAGTAGCAGCGCCGTGCGATCGAGCGTCGCCCGTCCGCCCTCACTGACACTGTCGACCAGGCGGCCGGCCAGGGTGGGTGCTGAGAGACTGCCAGCGGCCGCGATCAGCAGGGCCAGCGTAGCTAGCGCCAGCGTCCGCCATTCGGGTCTGGCCAACGCCAGTACCCGCTGCCTGTCCAGCCGTGAGACCTGGTCCGGGGGTGGTGCGCTAGAGCCTGGCAGCTGCTGGTCCGAACCGTCGTCGTGCCGTTGTCCACCGAAATGACGCATACAAAGCCTTTATCTGGCGGCTGTCGCGGGCGTTTCAGGGCGGCCGCCAGAGCGGTCCGTTGACGGCCACGACAGGTCGCACCAAGATGTGCGATTATGTCTGCCGACCGGCGTGTCGTAAATCCGTGCCAGAAATCCCTGCAGGCACGTCGCCGTAGCGCCTTGACTCCAGAGGCCTTGACGCCAGAGAGGTACATCAAGATGGACGTTTACCGCAGAGGCTGTTTCACGGACCGTGTCCGCAGGCAGTGGATCAGTGCCTGGTTGCTGGTGGCCCTTGCCGCCTCGACTGCCGGATTTTACCAACACGCGCTAGCGGCCGCGGAGCCACCACGTTCCCGGTTCTTCTACAACGATGATGGCGACCGTACGGTGTTTCTACTGAAAGGTCCTTTTCAGCGTCGGCAATTGAACTATCCGGTTGACGTGCTGGTCGGCACGGGAGTGACCACACTCGTGTTTTGCGCCAACATGGGATCGGACCAGGCCTACTACCCTTCCCGGGTTGCCTCGAGTTTAGGCTGGCGTGAAGTAGAGAATACGCGTCGTAACGCCCGTTACACCTACTTCAATCGGCTACGTGAGATCGGTGAGATGCTGCGCAAAGAGAAGATTGACTTGCTGGGGATTGTGATGCGCCGCGCGCAACAGCAGGGGCTGGAATTTGTCCCCTCGCTACGGATGAACGATACGCATTTTCTCAACAAAGTACCACCTCGAGAGCACCCACTGACCGGTGAGTTCTGGATGAAGAATCAGGACCTGACGATCAATGGCGGTGCGCTTGATTTTAGTCATCAGAAGGTTCGTGATTACCGTCTGGCGCAGATCCGCGAGCTGATCGAAGGCTACGCAACCGATGGATTTGAAATGGATTTCTCACGCCAGCCAACGCTCTTTCCCGTGGGGACGGGACAGGGCAACAGTGGATTGGTGACACAGATGGTGCGTCAGGCACGCCGTTGGCTGGACGCCCGGAGTGAGGATGACGGCCGCCGCCGGTTTCTGATCGTCCGGGTCCCTCACACGCTTGATTTGTGTCAGCACTACGGTTTTGATCTGGGCGGCTGGATGAAAGAGAACCTGATTGATTACGTGGTGCCGGCGTCTCCAGACCGGTACTTCCAGTTTGACATTCCACTGGGTGCGTTTCTGGAGTTGGCTCGGCGAACCGACAGTGCGTGCCGCGTCATTGCTGGCCCGGATTCGTATCAGGCCACCCCCTCCATGTATCGCGCTGGGATGTCCAACTACTATGCCATGGGACAGCGCGATACCTATCTGTTCAATTTCTTTGCAGCCCGCGCGGAACCACGTAATTACTACCCGTTTGACGATGCAGATTACGCCTTGTTGCGTGATCTGCAGAGCCCGGTGACGCTCTGGGGACGGCCCAAACATTTCATGTCAGCCGGCTGGTTTCCAGGTCGTGGTTTGAAACTTGCCGCAGCGGGCCAGCCGTACCACATTGATCTCTATGTGGGTGATGACTTGCCGCTGGCTCGTCGCGAGAACATTCTCAAGACGGCACGACTGCAAATGGCAGTACATGGTCTGGCGGCCGAGGCGTCGTTGGAGGTGCGACTCAACGATCAGCTGTTGCCACCTGCCAGCGTGCTGCGGGATGCAGAGCAATTCCAGGTTCCGCTGGTCCACATCTTGCCAGTCCAGGGGCCGAACCGGGTATCGGTCACGGCCAGCCAGCTGGACGCAGCAGCTCCGGTGACGGTCACACGAGTCGAAATGTTTGTCGACTACGACTTACTGGGAGTAACCAGTAACCCCAGTGCAGACCGTCCGTCCGGACCTTAGCGGATCGATTGCTGGAGGCGAGAACTGCGCGCCGGTAAGCATGCCCGTGGCGGTGCCAGGCGATGAAAGACTGGTGGCCAGAGCGTGTCCCGCCACGGACGCCGGCGGCGCATCAGGTCTCGATCTCAAACCCTTTCCGTTTGTCACGGCCGATAAAGCTTTGAGCCTGCGGGTCGTCCAGGATTTGTTCGGCCCCGGGATCCCAACGCAGGTCGCGTCCCAGGCGGGCGGCGATGCCCGCCAGGTGGCAGGTGGAGAGCGCCCGATGGTGACTGCCGGGGTCCGAGATGGCCGGTCGTCGATCGGCGACGGCCTGGAAGAAGTTGGTGACGTGATCGGTCAGGGGGCGGCCGTAGATTTCTTCCAAGGCGCCTGGCGGGAGTGGATTGGATTTCAATTCCTCAACCGGTTTGCCGGACAGGCGTCCACGATTGACGAAGATACGGCCCTCAGTTCCTTCGAACAGGATGCCGTTGTCGCCGTCGTGGCGGAGGAGTAATTCCATGCCGTCGGCAAATACCGCTTTGATGTGGAAGGCGGTGGCCGTGTTGTAGCGGTCTCGCTGGATAGGCTGTCCATTTTCCAGGTCGACCGGGTGCTGGACCATCACGGGGTGGATGGAGATGGGACCGGTATCCGTTTTCCCCATCGCCCAGGTGGCAATGTCGACGTGATGCGCTCCCCAGTCGGTCAACTTGCCACCCGAGTATTCGTACCACCAGCGAAATTCGTAGTGCGTGCGCGACCAGCTTTTCATTTCATTGCGTGCGCCCGCCAGGTAGCGGAACTCGGTCATGGCGACCGGGCCGATCCATTGATTCCAGTCGAAGTGACTGGCCGGTGTGGCGACGGGAAGCTGCGGACTACTGGGTGCTCCGCCGATCGCGCACTGGACCTTCTTGAGCTGTCCCAGACGTCCGGCGCGGATCAGGGCGACCGCCTGCACCATGTGGGGAATGCTGCGTTGTTGTGTGCCGACTTGAAAAATGCGACCGGTTCGCTGGTGTACCTGGCAAATCTGCTGACCTTCTTCAATGGTCAGCGTCATGGGCTTTTCACAATACACATCCTTGCCGGAGAGCATGGCTTCGATGGCAATTTTGGCGTGCCAATGGTCGGGCGTCACAATATGTACCACGTCGATATCATCGCGGTCGATGATCTTGCGGTAGTCGCCCGTGCCCTCGGGAGTTACTTTCAACCAGTCCTTGACCAGGCCCTGGGCCCGTTCGACGCGGTGCGCATCCGCGTCACAGACCGCCACAATGTCCGCAAACCTGGGGAACTGTTTGCCCAGACCGTGCGGTCCGTTGGCGATGGTGGCGCGTTGATCCCAACGGCTTCCACAACCGACGACGGCGACCCGCGGACGGTCGTTGGCACTTTGAAAACCGGCTGCCCGGCGGTCGCGCCCAGTGACGAGCGCAGCGGCAGCCAGACCCGCGGAGGATTTGAGAAAGGCCCGTCGCTGGATCTGATTGGAACGCATGGGGTTGTCCTGTTTCTGTGGAGACACGCAAAAACCTGGATCTTGCGCAAGGCCATCGACGATCTGCTGCCCAGGATGTGCCAACGTCGAGGTCCTGTCAATCAGCGCGCTGCGCTGCTTTCAGGAGATAATGTCGTGGAGCACATTTCCGTCCAGTCCGTTCAGCGCATCGGTCAGCCTTACCTGTTCGCTACCGTGCTGGAAAGTTAACTGCCGGTGGTCCAGCCCAAGCAGGTGCAGGATGGTGGCGTGCAGATCATGGAAGTTGACTCGATTTTCGACAGCGTGGTAGCCGTAATCGTCGGTGCTTCCGTACTGGATACCACCTTGAACACCACCGCCAGCCAGCCAGAACGTAAAGCCCCAGGGATGGTGGTCGCGGCCACCCCGTTTCGAAGTGACTTCGTCACCTGGGCTGCGGCCGAATTCCCCACCCCAGACAACCAGAGTCTCGTCGAGCAGACCGCGGCGTTTGAGGTCGATGAGCAAGGCGGCGATTGGCTGGTCGACTTCCCGCGCGTGGGAGGCGTGGTATCTGGCCAGTTCGTTGTGCTGATCCCAGCCACTGTCATTCGAGTTTGGTGCGTGGTACAGCTCGACAAAGCGGACGCCCCGTTCGACCAGCCGGCGGGCGAGCAGGCATTGCCGCGCGTAGTTTTCGGTGGGCCCCGGCTTGTCAACGCCATATAACTTCAGCGTTTCGGCGGTTTCATCGGCGTAATTGAGCAGCGGTGGCGCGGCGGTTTGCATGCGAAACGCCGTTTCAAACGAGGCGATCCGCCCTTCCAGTTCCGCATCCGGTCCTGTTTGCACCAGCTTGCGCCGGTTCAGTGCCGACACCAGGTCGAGTTGTTTCCGCTGCAGCGCTCGACTGCGATGCGGGTGCTGGGTATGGCGAAATGTCGCCTTGCGGAACGACGGGGGTGGGCTGATCGCATTGCTGCGTCCGATGGGAACCATCTGATACGCTGAGGGCAAAAAGGCGCTGCGCAACAGCGTGATGTTGCCAAAGTTGTAACATGGGCAGATCGTGATAAAGCCAGGCAAGTTCTCGTTTTCGGTTCCCAGGCCGTATAACACCCACGAACCAAGAGTTGGCCGGATCAGGCGCTCCGAGCCGGTGTGCAGCCGCATCTGCTCCGGGAAATGGCTGGCTCCGGCGGTATACATGGAGTTGATGAAACAGATGTCGTCGACACAGCGGCCGATATGCGGGAACAGGTCGCTGACTTCGATCCCGCTCTGGCCGTATTTGCGAAAACGCCAGAAGGGTTTGAGGATCTTGCCGGTGCGGCCGTGATTTCCGTCTACGTTGGCCAGTGGGATCGTTTTGTTGTTGTTGCGTATGAGCAGGGGCTTGTAGTCAAACGTGTCCACGTGCGACGGACCGCCCTGCATAAAACAGAAGATCACGGAGCGCGCCCGAGGGGCGAACTGCGGCGGCCGCGGGGCCAGTGGATTGACCTGTCGGTCGGCCCGCGCCGTCTGCTGTTGAGCGAGCAGGCTCGCCAGGGCGACCTGGCCGAATCCAACAGAAGATTTCTGTAATACCTCACGGCGCGAGAGCCAGCGGGGCGCCGTTGGAGACATTGTCATGAGCGGGGTCCAGGGGACACGTGGTCTGGCGGACAAGGGGAGCGATCGAGGCCAGAGGAAACAGGTGTTGGCGAGCTGCCGTTGATCACGGCTAGTCCAAATAAATAAACTCGTTGAGCATGAACAGGGCCTGGCAAAAACTTTCCCAGGCCTGGATGCGGCGCACGGTCGGGTCAGTCTCTTCCAGCAAGCTGGTTTCCCAGGCGGTGATGAAGCGGAGTGCAGTGGTGACTTCGGCAGTTTCTGCGCCGCGGCCTAGGGTTCGCAGGTAGAGACGCTGCACACGAACGGACTCGGCGACCTCCTGGTCCAGCAGTGACGCCGCGGCCGTGTGGTGGGCCTGCTTGAGAACAAACGGGCTGTTCATCAAGAGTAAAGCCTGGGGTGCGTTGGTCGATGTTTGGCGCTGTCCTGTCATTTGATCCCGGCCGGGAAAATCAAAGAGGTCGAGCAACTCTGCCATGTGCATCTCGGTACGGACGACCGGTCGGTAAATCGATCGTTGCAGGATGTTCTGGTAGTGGTTTACGACTTGTTGCAGGCGACCATTTTTCTTGAGCTCGGCACTATTTCCCAGACCGAGCGTCGCGAACAAGCTGCCTCCCATCGTCGAGTGGAGCTGGCCACTGATCGCGAGCAGTGTGTCGCGGATTTCTTCTGCTTCCAGCCGCCGACGATTTTGCCGCCACAGCAGCCGATTCGCAGGATCGCTCACGTGTCCGGTGTTTCCGTGCCTGGTTTCCGAGCGGAGGGCCTGGGAGGTTTGCTGGTAACTTGCCGAGAGCAGGATGGCGCGGTGCAGCGATTTCAAGGACCAGTCTCGTTCCACCAGGTGCAGTGCGAGCCAATCGAGCAGGTGCTGATGGCTGGGGCCACTGACGGCCGAGGTGCCAAAATTATCCGGGTCGGCCACCAGACCTATGGAAAAGTGGCGTTGCCAGAGGCGATTGGCGATCACGCGGGACGTCAGTGGGTGATCGCTCCGGGTCAGCCAGTGGGCGAGCTCCCAGCGACCACTTTGTGTCTCGCTGACGGGGACTTGTCTGTCACCCGCCAGGATGCGTGGGAATCGCCGCGGGATTTCTGTGCCTGCATCGCCGGGGTCGTTGCCCTGCCGCATTCGCAAGTTCTTGACGGTTCCTTCTTTCACAGACAGTACCTGCACGGTTTCTCCACTGGGCAATACCAGTTGGCGTTCGAATCGTTTCGATTCGGTGCTGGTGAAGATGCCGGCCAGCGCGTAGAAGTCGTCGGTCGTCAGCGGTTCAAACGGATGGTCATGACAGCGTGCACAAGAGATGTCGATGCCGAGCAGAGCTCGGGTGAGCATGCCGATTTGGTCTGCGGCTGCGTCCAGTGGACTCTTCAGGATATCGGGTCCCAGGAGCAGAGCTCCTGGACCGGTCAGGCGATCTGCCTCGACTTCTGCGTCTCCGGCGGGCAGCAGGTCACCGGCCACCAGCTCTTGCACAAACCGCGCGAACGGTTTGTCCTTGTTGAAGGCGGCGATGACGTAGTCACGGTAACGGTACGCATTCGCAAAGGGGAAATTC
>CAZITS010000156.1:0-9737 GCA_964542185.1 uncultured Pirellulaceae bacterium | reverse complement strand
ATCCCCGTGCAGCCGTCCTCTGTGTCTCCGGCACTGACTTCCAAACTCAAAGTCAACACACCAATGAATGCGATCAGGTACCCGCTCGCCCGCTGTGCATGCTTAGAGCGACAGGGCGTGGCCACCCGTCACCAATGGCAGTGGCTGCCCCTGTCGGGTCAGCAGCGGCGCGTGGGGATCAATTCCCAGAGCCGTAAAGAGCGTGGCCGCCAGATCCTCCGGCGACACCGGCTGCTCGAGGGGGTAGGCGGCGTGCCGATCGGAAGCCCCGTAGAACGTGCCGCTTTCCACCCCGGGCCCCGCCAGCAGCGCCGGAAAACAGTAACTCCAGTGGTCCCGGCCGTCGGGTGTACCCCGATTTTCATAACGAGGTGTTCGTCCCATTTCTCCCACGCAAACCACTAGTGTTTCCTCCAGTAAACCTCGCTGACCCAGGTCTTCCAGCAGCGCCGAGAACCCCTGATCCAATCCGGGCAATAAATGGTCACGCAAACTCGTGGAAAGTTCTTCATGGGAATCCCAACCCGAGGGAGCTCCATCGGGCATGTCCCAGATGACGGTCACGAAACGCGCGCCCGCTTCGACCATCCGTCGACCCACGATCAACGATTGCCCAAATAGATTGCGGCCATAGCGATCGCGCAGCGGACCCGGCTCACGCCGAATATCGAGCGCGTCACGGAGGGCAGGGGAGGTCAACATCTCCCATGCCTGTTGACAGACCTCGCGGTGATCACCGATCGGCCCGGTTTCCAGCAAACGCTGGCGGGCGTGATCAAATTGATCGAGCAGACTGCGACGGCGATCGAGTCGATCGAGCGAAACGGCTGGCTGGGGCTGCAAACCCTGAAATTGAAATTTCAACTCGGCATCTGAACAGGCGCGGTAGTAGGGATTGTCGCCGCTGTCGCGTTTGCGAATGCGGGTCGCCAGGGCATTGTACTGGCGACCTAACCAGCCTCCGTATTGACCGAGTCGATCGTAGCGACCACCCAGTTGAATTTCGCCATGACGATTGGGGAGATAGATATAACTGGGCAGTGGTGACACCCGCCCACCACGGTGTCGCTGGCGATCGAGAAATTCAACGACCGAACCCATCGACGGCCAGTCATTGGGGGCCGCGTTGACATTCGACGGACCGCGTTCGGCGGGAGGCATCGGATGTCCGGTCTGGATGTAGTGCGCCGCGTTATGATCGTTCTGGGGATGGTTCAGGGTACGGACCACACAGTACCGGTCCGAGGCAGCGGCCAGGCGTGGCAAATGCTCGCAGATCCGCAAACCGGGGGTGCGCGCCGCGATCGGCTGGAACGGGCCACGAATGTGACTCGGTGCGTCCGGCTTCATATCAAAGGTTTCGAGCTGACTGGGACCTCCGAACAGGTACACAAAGAGCACGGACTTGGCGCGCGGCGTACCTGACTGCGGCGCAGCGGGAGAAAACCCGGGCAAACCGCAGAGACCGGCACCGCCGGCCTGCAAGAACGCACGCCGGGTAAGCCCATTACAGAGTCGACGGCGACGACCCAGCAAAGTCAGCATATTCGCTTCCTGGCATTGATCGACGAGGGACAACTGGGGGAGAAATGACCAACGCAGGTCAGTTGGTCTCCCTGGTCTGCGGCCAGACAACTCCCATCCTAATCTCTTGTCACACAAACCACCACGGCGGCGCTGTGGCGATCGCTGATCGCCGCCAGCCAGATTGCCAGCGGGTGGGAGAGGGAACCTGCCAGCCAGGCGAGACTGCTAGCAAGTCGACTGCCACCAACTCCACGTAAAATTGGGTAAATTCCGTCGATTTTAACGATCAACAGTCACTCTGCGGATTGGGTAAACCGATAGAGAGGGTGAGGCATTCTCGCAGACACTCCGGGGGGTGAGAGGAAACGGCTGCTGCTACGCACAGTCAACCGGAGACATGGTCAGAGTACCGCTCACACTGCTGGCAACGGTTGTCGGTGGACTGGCGTGGACACCCGTTGCCAGCCAGACGCCGTCCTGGAGTCCGGTGGTGCGCGCCGTGCCATCGCGCCAGACCGAGCAGGCAACGCAGCGGGTAGAGACAGCAGGTACACCGCTGGTGGCAAACAGGGTACCCAAGGTCTTCACCCTCAGTGCCCTGGAAGCGCTAGCGCGAGTGCATCACCCCAGCCTGGCGATCGCAGCGGCCCATCTCACCGCCAGACAATCCGGCCGCGTCCAAGCCGGTCTCTACCCCAATCCAGAAATCGCCTATCGCGGCATGGAAATGGGAAATCTGGGAACACCCGGGATGCAAGGCGCCATGGTGCGGCAGCAGTTCATCACCGGTCGAAAACGGCAACTCGATACGCGCCTCGCCGATCAGGAAGTCTCCGAATGGACCGCCAGATACGAAGCCCAGCAACAGCGCGTTCGCGGAGATGTGCAGCGGCAATTTTACGCCACCCTGGTGGCCCAGCGTTATCTGGATCTCACCCGGGAACTGGCGCAGCTCAGCGGGCAACTGGCAACCGCCACCCAGCAGCTGGTCGAGGCCCACCAGGAAACCGAAAACAGCCTGTTGCAAGCGGAAATTCAAGCGGAAGAGTCCCAGATCCTGTGGCACAATGCGGAGCAGCGGAGGACGGCCCAATGGCGTCAACTGGCCGCAGGCGTGGGCCTTCCCCAGCTGCCGCTGACCGAACTGTCCGGTGATCTGACAGTTGATTTACCAGACTACAGTTGGCCGCAGGCGGAAAATCTGGTGTTCGCACACCATCCCTGGCTGATGGCGGCCAACGCCCGTCATCAGCGGGCCGCTCTGGCCGTCCAACGAGCGATCAAGGAAGTCGTCCCCAACATCGATGTCTCCGTCATGGTCCAGCACATGTACCCCTCAAATAGCGACACCACCAGTTTGATCATCGGGTTTCCGATTCCCATCTGGAATCAGAATCAGGGCCAAATCGCCCAGATGCGAGCCGAACTGGTCGCGGCAGAAAATGACATCCGTCGTGTCGAACTGGAGCTCCGGTCGCGGTTGGCCGACACCTACGGGCACTATGCCAATGCGCGGCAGGTCGTCCAGCGGTACAGACAGCGGATCCTGCCCCGCGCTCGCCAATCACTCGACCTGGTGCGCAACGGGTTTGAGCGCGGACAAATCGACTACCAGACGTTAAACCAATCGCAGCAGACATTCGTCCGTACCAACCTGGCGTACCTGGATGCCCTGGGGCGCTTGCGGGATACGGCAACTCTGATTGAAAGTCGCCTCATGACCAGCAGGTCAGATCATCGAGATTAATTCGATGCGACAAAATGTCTGTAAAACAAGACTTTGCCTGCCGGTTCCCATTGGCGTACAATGTAGTAGTGCGTTCTCTTTCGGGAGTTGTCTCGCTATGCTGGTCCGCGCAATCCCATTACTGCTGATTGCCAATCTGCTCGCGTGTCCGCTGGTTTGTGCGGCGGCGGATTGCTGTTCGCTGCGCAGCAATGCTGACAATACGACAGCCAGCTGCTGTACGGCGAAGACCAGCTGCCTGCCAGTATCATACGGCGATCTCACGGTACCTGGTCCTGCTCATCCCCTACCCGGCGGTCACGAATGTCAATGTCTCTGCCAGGCCGAATTCTGGGTAGTATCCAGCGCTATATCACTGCCTGAGCGGTGCCAACCGGCACTGCAGCGATCGGTAGATCTTTGCATGTGGCGCGTTCGCATGCTGTCTACGATCAATACAGCGGGTCGCGATCACGGTGAACCGCAGCCCGTCACCGGGCGGCTGATGCGCTGCCTGTTCAACTCACTGTTGTGCTAAATCTCTGTTGGGTCCTGTGGCACGTCACTGGTAGTGAAAGTCCGCTGTGACTTTCTCCCGACGCTCACCCAACCTGTCTCCTGGCACACATGGCTTGACCGATGTTTTTCTTTTTTCGACCGCTGCCCTGGGAGTACGCCGTCCGCAACCTGTTTCGGCGGCCGCTGCGCACGTTGCTGACGGTGTTTGCTTTGACCACGGTGATTCTGGTGGTGCTGGTGGTACTCGGTTTTACACGTGGACTGGAACGAACGCTCCTGGTAAGCGGAGATCGTCAAACCGCCCTGGTGTTTTCACTCGGTATGGGGGAGAACCTGGAATACTCATCTATCCCCCTGGGGACAGGCGATATCGTGGCTGCCAATTTGGACGGCATTCTGCAGCGTTACGGAAAGCAGTACGTCTCACCCGAACTCTATCTGGGTACCGAAATCACCGTCGCCGGAACGGACCGACCTTCACTCGGCCTGGTCCGTGGCGTCACACCCGGGGCCCTGCGCGTGCGCCGCCAGCTGCAATTGGCCAGTGGCGACTGGCCTGGGCCAGGCGAGGTGCTGGTGGGCCGGCTGGTAGCGGCCAAACTGGGTGTCCCCGCAGAGCAATTAACCGTTGGTGGGCGCCTCGCGCTGGAAGGGCGGGACTGGCGCATCAGCGGACTGTTTTCCTCCGCAGGAAGCGCCTTTGAATCCGAGGTGTGGTGTCGCCTGGACGACCTGCAGGAAGCCATGAAGCGTCAGGATCTAAGTCTGATCGCACTGACCCTGGCACCGGGCAGCGACTTTGCCGATCTCGACCTGTTCTGCAAAGAGCGCCTCGACTTGGAACTGCAAGCGCTCCCCGAAGTCGACTACTACGCCGCCCTGCAACGGGATTATCGACCCGTGATGATGCTGGCGCGGCTGGTGGTGGCTTTGGTTTGCGCCGCCGGACTGCTGGTCGGTTTAAACACCATGTACGGGTCCGCCCTGGGCCGCATCGCTGAATTGGCCACGCTGCAGACGATTGGCTTTGTGCGTGGCGCCATTCTACTGAGCTTGATTCAAGAGGCGGTCCTGGTGGCTGCCGCGGCCAGTCTGCTGGCGACCGTGCTGGCTCTGGTCTTTTTTAACGGGGCGGCTATGCGATTTACGATGGGAGCCTTCACCCTGCGGATCGATGGCCTGGCCGTACTGTCCGGCTGCGGGATGGGGATGCTGGTCGGCTTTATCGGAGCCTTACCCGCCGCGGCGCGGGCCCTGCGGGGCTCCATTGTCACTGGCTTGAGGACAACCTGATACACGTACCCTGGCAA
Organism: uncultured Pirellulaceae bacterium; assembly: GCA_964542185.1. Lineage (GTDB taxonomy): Bacteria > Planctomycetota > Planctomycetia > Pirellulales > Pirellulaceae > UBA9264. The sequence continues at coordinate 4,655 of CAZITS010000156.1, read as the reverse complement.
CCGTATTACAGGAACAATCCGACAATGGTCGACACTACAGGTAGACTCCTCTGGAAAGCTGGTTGCGGAAAACTCAACGCCATTTTCCCGAAAGGAATGATCGTTATGAAAGCTACAATCCTCACACTGGCATCCTGCACACTGTTGGCAAGCATGGGCTGTGGACCGCGGGGTAATTCGGAATCTCAACCGGTGAGCACCATCGACGGTACGCCCTATCTGCTGACCGAAGAACCAGTCGATGTGCAAGAGGTCGCCGCAGCGCGAAGCAGCGTCCAGGATCAGCAAACCGTGGCCGTGGTCGGTCGCATTGGCGGCAGTGCCGATCCCTGGGTGAAGGGGCGGGCCGCGTTTTCGATCGTCGATTTGAGCCTCACGTCATGTAGCGATATGCCGGATCACCAATGCAAAGTTCCCTGGGACTACTGCTGCGAAACCGACGAGCTCGCTGCGGCCACAGCACTGGTGAAGGTTGTCGACGCAGAAGGCAAGTTACTACAGGCCGACGCCCGCCAGTTGCTCAAACTGTCAGAGCTGCAAACGGTGGTCGTCCGCGGTACCGCCCAGCGCGACGACGCCGGAAACCTGACCCTGCTGGCCAGTGGGATTTTTGTCCGTCGATGACATTTCCATCAAACCCATTTTTTATCTGTATCAATTACGTTGTTCACCGATCAGCCGGTATTGCGCAGCACCACCCATGAATCAAGTCGACCTTTCCCAATTGGCAATTGACCGGGCAGCACCGGTCCGGCGCAAACGCCGGCATCTGCTGACACGGTACATACTGCCGATGGCGTTGCTGGCCGGCTTTGCTGGCCTGGTCGTGTGGGCTGCCTGGGAACAGTTGTTTCCACCGCAATCAGTGACGGTCGTACCGGTGCAAGTCCTGCAGGCCCAGCAACAACCGGCGGGAACTCCCCTGTTTACCGCCGCCGGGTGGATCGAACCGCAGCCGACACCCATTCGAGTGTCGGCACTGGCTCCGGGTGTGGTCGAAAAATTACTGGTCGTAGAAAATCAACGGGTCTCCGCCGGTGAAGTCGTTGCGCAATTGGTGAAAGAAGACGCCGAACTGGCCCACCGCCGCGCCGCAGCCGATCTGCAACTACGCGACGCAGAACTGACCGCGGCGCAAGCCGACCATACCGCGGCACTCACCCGGCTGGAACATCCCGTCCATCTGGAAGCCCAGCTGGGAGCAGCCGAAGCCAAGCTGGCGGGCATCGAGACACTCCTGCAGAATCTTCCCTACGTGACCCGCCAGGCTGCGGCCCGCCGCGAATTTTCCCGCCAAGATTACGAGGGAAAATCGGCGGCTCCGGGAGTGATCGCCCGGGTCCAGCTCGATCAGGCGAAGAGTGAACTGGACGCCAACGCCGCCCGCCTGGAGGAGCTGCAAGGGCAACAGGCGACGCTGGGCAAGGAGCAAACGGCGCTCCAACAACAACGCGATGCACTGCGCTTGCAACTAAAATTGCTAATCGATGAAATCCGCGATCGGGATGCGACAGCTGCCCGCGTGGTGGCCGCCCGTGCGCGGGTCGAACAGGCTCAAGTCACCTTGCACGAGAGCCAACTACGACTAGACCGAATGACGATCCACGCGCCCATCGATGGCCGCGTCTTTGAACTGGTCGGTCATCCGGGAACCACCATGGCTGGAAATATGCAGCACGGCGGTCGATTCGACAGCAGCACCGTGATCACACTCTACCAACCCGAGTGGCTACAAGTCCGAGTCGACGTACGGTTTGAAGACCTGCCACTGGTCCAGAATGGGCAACCCGTACAAATTCGCAACGCAGCGCTACCGGCCCCACTGCCAGGAAAAGTCCTGTTGATTGGATCTCTCGCCAACATGCAGAAGAACACCCAGGAAACCCTGGTCGTCTTCGACCAGCCACCGGAGGTCCTCAAACCACAAATGCTGATGGACGTCACGTTTCTGAGTCCCCAGTCCAAGAACAATCCTGCCGCGAATCAAACGTCGATGACCGTCCGTTTGTACGTCCCCCGCCAACTCGTCCAGGACCTGGGCGGCACTCCATTCGTCTGGGTCGCCGATCAAACCGCCGGGGTGGCGCAGCGCGTCCAGGTGGAACTTGGCGCCGTGGGACCGAGTGATCTGGTGGAGATCAGGCAGGGTCTTAACCGCACCAGCCGCCTGATCGCGACTGGGTGGGAGACGCTCCAGGACGGTAGCCGAATTTCCGTGCTGGGCGAAGCACCTGCTACCAATCCGGCGACCAGTGCACCATAAGTCTCTTTAAGAAATTTGTTCCAGAGTTCATTCAACCTCACCCGTCTCCCTGCAAGCCAGTCACCGCCGCCCGGATGCACCTCCATGTCCCTGGTTGAAATCCACAACGTCAGCAAACACTTCCACAAGGGGGGCGAGACCATTACCCCACTGGATAACGTCTCGCTGTCATTGGAGGAAGGTGATTTTCTCTCCCTGATGGGCTCTAGCGGCACGGGCAAGTCAACACTGCTGAACCTGATCGCCGGTATCGACCGACCCGACGAGGGAAATATCATCGTCTCGGGAACCGACATCACCCAACTGTCACGCAACCGCCTGGCGCAATGGCGGGCCGTCAACATCGGTTATATTTTTCAGACGCACAACCTGGTACCGGTGTTGACCGCCTACGAAAATGTTGAACTTCCCCTGTTGCTGTTATCGATGTCACGTCGTGAACGTCAACGCCGCATCAATGTCGCGCTCGAAGCGGTCGACCTGATCGACCGCGCGGAACACTATCCACGCCAGTTGTCAGGCGGGCAGGAACAACGGGTTGGTATTGCCCGCGCCGTTGTGGCACATCCCAAACTGGTGGTGGCCGACGAACCGACAGGCGACCTGGACCCGACCACCTCAAGTCAAATCCTCCAACTTCTGCTGCGTTTGAACCAGGAACTCAATATCACACTGCTGATGGTGACCCACGATCGGGATGCGGCGGCCGTGGCATCCCGGCAGATCCAGTTAGCTGCAGGTCAATTACGCGAACAGCAAGAACCACATCCCGTCGATTGAAAACCCGTTCCCAGACACCTGCCGGCCACACCGAACCAGGCGCGCCAGATTGGCCGTTTCAAACTGAACCATGAAGTTCATTCCCTACGTCCTGAAAACCCTGCGACGCCATCGGGCACGCAGCCTGTTGACCGTAACTGGATCTGCGGTAGCACTGTTTGTCTATTGTTTCGTCGCTGCCGTTGGCGGTGGACTCGACCAGCTGGAAGACCGCGCCGAGGGACAGCAGACATTGATCGCGTTTCAGGCCAACAAGTTCTGCCCCGCCACCAGCCACCTGCCACAAGACTACGACCAGCAGATCCTGAAAATGACAGGGGTCCGCGAGGTGATACCCATCCAGGTCTTTACCAACAATTGTCGGGCCAGTCTCGATGTGGTGGTGTTTTACGGACTTCCCCCCAACCAGCTGCAACGGGCACGGTCCTTTCGGCTGCTGGCGGGCGACTGGAGTCAATTCCAACAACAACAGGATGCGGCGGTGATGGGACAAGCCGTGGCCAGTCGGCGGGGAGTCAACATCGGGGACCGATTTACGATCGGTGAATTGAGTGTCGAGGTCGTCGCCATTTTCGCCGCCGAAGATCGCGCCGAAGAAAACTATATTTACACGCACCTGGATTTTCTGCAGCGCAGGCAGAGTCAAGATCGTGTTGGCACCGTGACACAACATGAAATCCTGCTAGCTGAGGGTGCCGACCCCTTAGCCGTGGCACGTCAAGTCGACGATACCTTTCGCAATGGTCCGGTGGCCACCGACACGCGTCCCAAAAGCGCCTTTCAGGCCAAGAGTCTGGGAGACCTGACCCAGGTGATCGAGATGACAGGCTACCTGGGATACGCCTGCCTGGGATTGATCCTCTGCCTGGTGGCGACAACGACCCTGATGTCCGTGCAGGATCGAGTGGGAGAACATGCCGTCCTGCAAACCCTCGGTTTCTCGCCTCCACAGGTTTTCCGCATGGTCGTTTCCGAAAGCCTGATTCTCAGCCTGCTGGGAGGCGCTGTGGGAGTGGGCCTGGCGATGGTCGCGCTGCAGACCAGCCATCTGGCGATCGGCGCCGAAGCAGTGACGATCGCCGTAGGACCATCCCTGAAACTCGCGTCAAGTGGTTTGGCGCTGGCCGGCATAGCTGGAATTCTGGCGGGGCTACCGCCTGCCTGGCACGCGGCGCGAGCGGAAATTGTCCCCGCACTGAGGCAGATGTGATCGGTCGCATGCGAGTTTTCCCGGGAAGCTGTCGCGATACCCTGGCGGCGACGTTGTTGACGCTCTGGCTGGCCAGCTGGCCCGTCAACAGTGACGCGCAAATCTGGTCGAGGCATTGCATCGACGATTCCTTGCGCGGTGCCGATGGAGTACGACTGGCCGATGTCAACCGCGACGGACGGCTCGACCTGGTGACACCCTGGGAAGAGGCCGGGGTCGTACGGGTCTACCTGCATCCCGGAACCGCGCGGGTCCAGCAACCATGGCCGGCCGTCACCGTCGGCCGCGTCGAGTCACCCGAAGATGCGGTTCTGATCGCTCTGGACAAGGATGGTCAGGTCGATGTCCTCAGTTGCTGCGAAGGCACCACGCGTACGATGTACGCCCATTGGGCCCCCACGC
>CAZITS010000155.1:0-9744 GCA_964542185.1 uncultured Pirellulaceae bacterium | reverse complement strand
GCTCACCACTACCGACAAGATCCTGGGGACGCGCATCAACAAGTGTTTTTCCGAGAATCAAATCCGAACGCGACAGGGCAGATGCCAACAGATCTTTGGACCAGCGTCCCTCGGAACCCGCTTGCCAAACGGCATCTCCAGTCAACATCTGGACCGAACTGACACCAGTCTCCCCGCCTTTGCGGCGTTCAAGCATACACTGCAACGCTTCCAACGCATGATAGTCCATCGCATCCGAAGACCCGACACCGACCATTAATGCGTCTTCCACTTCGCAGCCGAACGGCAATTCAACTTCCGGCATTCTCCAGGTCACCGGCAACGAAGAACCCGCCAGCAACGGAAACTTCATTTGACGTGATGTGGCGACCATACGTTGTGCTTTGTCAAAGCTATAAGACAAATGCTTGTCGTTAAATACGGGTACAGACTTCCCGCTCGCCGTAAAAGTGTTAACAACCTGCTGGAAAAACTCATACCGCGGGTAGAGAATTTGCCCCTTGTTGTTCCGTGGATAATTCCCGTGTTCACCAATAATAACTACCGCATCTACATTGAGATCAGATCCCCCACAGCATACGGCCTCTTCAATAGTCGGATAAACGGTAAAGCCAAACTCTTGAGCTCGCTGCAGACTCTGATCGCCTTCAGGCTTCTGGTCTACGTACAGCGAAACCACTTGCAAATCAGGAAAATGCCAGCGTCCCTGATGTGGATATCCCACCAGCAGCCGATCGCAGATGTGCTGGGCGTGGGACAAGTAAGTCCAGACGGTCGCAACAACTGCAACCCGTTTCTTTTTTCCTGCAGTTGGTGCCTGCTGTGACGCTGCGAATAATTCCGCTCGCAAACGGTCGGTTAATGCCCAATGGCCAGTCGCCGCTCCCGCACCACTCGTTTGCAAGAACTTCCGTCGATTAAACATCCTGTCCTCCCCCGGCCCCACAATCCGCTTGACGAGTGATCTCAACACTGCAACTAGCAAATGCCGCCTCACCACACCGGTTCAACACGCACCACCGCTCATGACTACAGCAGCCAATCATTCCTCGGCAACACCAGCCACCGGTTCAGGAGGATGCTCTTGGCGTGCAGCCAACTTTCCGTTTTGTGCCATGTCAATTAACAGCATCATCAGAGCTTGTTCAAGTAGCCTTGGCTGATATCCAAACGGACCGCGGCCCCCCTTAAACACCACCTGACCATCTTCCGAAATCACGTACAAACGGTCTGGAAAAGCACTGTACGCACGCTCAACTCTGTCATCGATATGATCGACCAGCAACGGCATAGACAAATGCAACGCATCCGAGCATTTGGACGCGACCTGGGTCCGCTCGGCAAAGGTCTTCGGTTGACTGAAGTTAATTCCAAACTGGTCGTTCGAGGGCATTCTCCAACCATCTATCGGATGTGCCTCTCGAATGTACACCGCCAGAAATTGAACATGATCTGAATACCGAGAATACATCTTGTCGAGGATCCCAGCCTGGGATCGAAACGGACCTCACGTAAAACTACCGAAAATCAAAACAACCGGTTTCTTGCCACGAAAGCTTGACAGTTTCACGCGTCGCTCACCATCAAAAGTCGGCAGATCGAAATCAGGCGCCGGTTCACCCAGCCCGGGCCCCTTCGTCATTGACCCCAACTGGCCTGACAACAACATCTGCAACCAATAAGCCGGGGTAGGCTGGGCCTCTGGTTCGGCAGCGGCTACGAAAGGTGGCGGCGCAAACGCTCGACGCAAGTCATCTGGAGTTAGAAAACCGTGGTCATCGGCATCAGCGTTTTCGAAAAATGCGCTGATTTCCTCTTTGGAGATCTTTCCGTTGGAATCAAGATCCCATTGGTAAAACAACTGACCTGCCATCATTGCTGCCGGACCACCCGAACGACCGCTCAGGTCCCGCAGCGTGATCGTGCCATCCCGGTCAGCATCAAGACGACGTACAAACTTTCCTAAAACTCTGTTGTCAGGTAACTCTTGCGGCTCGATGCGCCCATTCAAATCTCCGTCAAATTCGCTCGAAAGCCACAGCCAATCGTAAAGCGACTGGCTCTGTTGGAACCAGCCTTCGCCTAGCCGCATACCTCGTCCCTTCAACAACGCGACCAGCATTTCAGCCCACTCAGGACGATCCTGCCAATCGCGTTCAATTAACTGGCCTAACTGTTTCGCTAACGCTGGCGACAACCCGTCCGTCGAATCCTCAACAGGAGGTGACTCGTTCGATTCGAGTTCCTGCGCAGATGCAATTATCGCGGCCACCAGACATAAGCCACACGCCAACCATAGTCGAAATGCCGTAATGCTATGCATCGATTTCTTTCGGAAAAAAGCCAATCCACATCCACCATTCAAGCAGACACATCCACTTGCCATCTGGATTACTGATTGTACCATGCGGAAAACGTGGCTGCCGTACGCAGTCGTGCGAAAGAGTCCAGTCCGCAGAGAAACTGCTGCACTGTTTTTCCGTGTTTTTCTTTTCCGTGTTTTTCCTGCACGTTTCCTGTAAGTTGAATCGGGCATTTCCCTATTAAGCCCAGGCGGTTGTTGAACACCACTCAAATCACACCCCTCGCACATTTCCAAGGCGACTGTTTTGACCTGCCCCGCGACGATCCGTGTACGATGTGTAACTGCGTCACGCGGACGTCAGCCGCCGCGTTTCAAGTCAGCCCACCCAAGAGCGCTGACAACGTCTTACAGAACCGCCTACAACGGATCTCATTGTTGGCAAATCGCACTCAGCTTCCGCGTGGCCATACTGCCTGTACTTTTGGCACTAGCTTCTCATGCCCATGCCCATCCCGGTCAAGAGCTTATCTCCGCGGCGCGAATGGGCGACCTTCCGCGAATCAAGAAACTCTTGGCGGGTGGCGTCGATGTGAATTGGAAAAATCGCTTTGGAATCACGGCACTCTGGCAAAGTAGCTGGAAAGGACACTTCCAGGTAACTCGGGCGCTCTTGAACTCAGGTGCTGACGTAAACATCGAAGATCAGGTCTGGAAAGCAACACCTCTAGAAATGACAGACGATCTAGACACGGTCAGGATACTCGTCGAAGCTGGTTCACGCAGTCGAAACAAACTCCTGCGAAGAGCCGCTCTCAGGGGACAAACCCCTCTGCTGATCGCATTGCTTGCTGGCAAATCACCTCCTCGACACGAATTAGTTTCTGCGGCCGCCCACGCAAGAATACGAGGCCATGTAAACGCCATCACGGTACTCGAGAAAACAACGGGAAGCACACTACCGCTTCCTCCCACTCTCACCAGGCAGGAAATGTCGCGTCTGACGGGACGTTATCAATCCGCCAACTCAGAAGAGGTCGACATAGTAATCCAATCGAACCAGGTGAGACTGATTCGAAATTCTCGGTCAACGCCGCTGATCCCCGCCTCAGCGTCCAAGTTCAACTATGACGAACACACGTACCAGTTTCTGCTCACAGGCCAACGAGTAACAGGATTTACTGAATCGAATGGGTCTGACAAACGAGTATTTCAAAGAGCCGTTCCAACACAGCCAGCACGAACAGCAGAGCGGTTTGCCGATGATTTGACACGTGACAATGCAGTCGCCTCCAAAAAGCACTGGCCGCAATTCCGAGGCCCTGCAGCGCGTGGCATCGGCGTTGATCAGCAACTGCCCGTAACGTGGAATGTCTCCCAGAAAACTGGCATCCGATGGCGAATCCCACTCCAGGGACTCGCCAACTCGAGCCCGATTGTTTGGAACAGACACGTCTTTGTGACAACAGCCACCAGCAAGTCCGGCAATCGAGACCTGCGGATTGGTCTCTACGGCGCAGGTGATGCTGCGAACGACCAATCCGAGCATGAATGGCAGCTGCTTTGTCTAGCGTTAGATTCTGGAGAGGTTCTGTGGCGCCATACTGCTGACCGTGGTGTGCCCCGTGTCAAACGCCACCAAAAATCAACCCAAGCAAATTCCACACCTGCCACCGACGGAAACCACGTGGTTGCAGTCTTCAATTCAGGTGGACTTTATTGTTACGACATGAAAGGAACATTGTGCTGGTCACAAGACCTGGGTGTCCTCGACAACGGCGCCTTCAACGATCCTGACTACCAGTGGGGATTTGCCAGTTCTCCAATTCTCGTACGCAATCTCGTCATTGTGCAAATTGACCGCCAAACGAACTCTTGCCTGACGGCTTTCGACGTCGCCGATGGAACTCCTGTCTGGACCACAGTACGAGAAGAGCCCTCCTCGTGGGGAACACCCACGACGTATCAAAGTTCACGAGGTCTCGAAGTCGTAACAAACGGAACCCATTTTGCCCGCGGCAATGATGTCAAAACAGGCAAAGAAGTCTGGCGATTACAAGGCCACTCAGCGATTACAGTTCCTACACCATTCTCGGCACATGGCCTGCTGTATGTAACGAGCGGTTACCATCCAATCCAACCAATCTACGCGATTCGACTTGACGCCGAAGGAGATATCTCGCTTCAACCTGGAAACCAACCCAGTAAGTTCATCGCTTGGAGCAAAACTCGAGGCGGCCCCTATTTGCCAACCCCTTTGGTCTATGGAAACTTTTTCTACAGCTGCTCAAATCAGGGTGTGCTCACCTGTTATCACGCCCCAAGTGGACAGCAAGTCTACCGCAAACGTATTTCGAGCGGCGCTGCTAGTAGCTTCACAGCATCACTTGTGGCAGCCGATGGACGGCTTTACTGTACTGCGGAAAACGGTGAAGTGTGCACGATCAAGGCAGGGCCACGGTTTGAAGTACTGGCGAGGAATCAACTTGACGACTACTGCCTGAGCACACCTGCGATTGCAAGTCAGACTATGTTATTCAGGACGCGACAATATCTTATTGCTGTGGGCAATGATCGATAACCTGACAGGCGCGCATTACACTCGGCAACCCGACCCTGGAAAACATCACCAGCCTTGAACCGAATGGAGAACACAATGCTGCGAAGACAATTTATCACTCAAGCCTTGACGGGAATGGCGGCAGCACCCTGTGTCATTCCATCTGGCCAAACAACAGCTTGCGCAAAATCACAAAGCACCACACGCCGCGCCAATCCAATTGCAGTATCTACCTACTCCTACTGGCGTTATCGCGAGGGAGAGCGACTGGCCGTGGATCGTTGCATCGAACTCGCAGGAGAAATGGGATTTGATGCTGTCGAACTTCTCGAAATACAAATGAGTGACGAACAACGCCAGAGCGGAAAATATCTTCAAGGCCTGAAACGCCGTGCGCTGATTCACGGCATGGACCTCTGTGGCATGTCAACACACCAGGGCTTTGTCACTCCAGACAAGGCCGTACGCCAAAAGAACATTGAACGGACCACGAAGAGTATTCAGCTGGCACATGAACTGGGCATCCCCACAATTCGAGTCAATACAGGACGCTGGGGAACGACCAAAAGTTTTGACGAACTCATGAAGAACCGTGGTATCGAGCCCCCGCTGAAAGGGTATACCGACGAGGATGGGTTCCCCTGGGTCATCGAATCGTTTGAAGCGCTGCTCCCAATTGCTGAGAAATACGGTGTGATGATGGGACTCGAAAACCACTGGGGCCTGGGCCTTACGCCCCAGGGTGTGTTGCGAATCGTTGATGCGCTCGCCTCGCCTTGGCTGCAAGTCACTATGGATACTGGCAACTTCCTGGAAAATCCCTACCAGCGACTGCGACAACTGGCCGCCAAGACCGTCTTCGTGCAAGCGAAGACATATTTTGGCGGAGGCGTCTGGTACACACTTGATCTGGATTATGGACAGATCGCCAGCATTCTGAGAAAAGTCGATTATCGCGGGTATATCTCACTAGAGTTTGAAGGGCAGCAAGACCCCAAACTTGCAGTCCCTGCCAGCTTGAATTTGCTTCGCAAAGCTTTTGCTTGACTTATTCAACAGTGTCTGTTCCTGGGAACACTTGCCTCTTCGAGAAACTGGCCTATGTGTAGAGCGCAAACGACTCACCAATCCGAGCGCCGCCAACGACGAATACAGACTTGCTTCGCATTGGCACTTACAGCCTTGCTAAGCGCTGGCCCATTCGAAGTGGCACGAAGTGCTGATACGACCACTCAAAGTGAAGCGCGCACGGCGTTACAACGGGCAGTCTCATTTTTTCGCACAAGGGTATCGACACAAGGCGGCTACTTGTGGCGGTACAGCGTTGACCTGCAACGCCGCGAAGGTGAGGGCCTTGCCGGAATACATACTGCCTGGGTACAGCCCCCTGGCACTCCAACAGTAGGCCAGACTTATCTGAAAGCTTATCACCGAACTCAGGAACCCTGCCTACTCGCTGCCGCATTGGAAACAGGTGAAGCACTCCTTAAAGGACAGCTCCACTCCGGTGGCTGGGATTACCGTATCGAGTTTGGACCAGCAACTCGAACTCGATACGCATATCGAGTGGATGGCAAAAAACTAGAGAAACGCAATGTCACAACACTAGACGATAACACGACCCAGTCCGCCGTACAGTTCCTGATACAACTAGACAAAACGCTACGGTTCAAGAATCCGGAAATACACTCTGGAGCCCGGTTCGCATTAGAACAGCTGCTACGCGCCCAATACCCGCTAGGGGCCTGGCCACAACGGTATGACCGATTTCCAGACCCAGCCAGGTTTCCAGTGCTCACAGCAAATTATCCGTCATCGTGGTCACGTCAATTCCCCAAACTCAACTATCGCACTTACTACACCTTCAATGACAACACAATTGCCGACATGATCACCACCATGTTTCTAGCCTCGCGTGTTTACGAGGAGCCACGTTATTTCGCAGCAGCAGAAAGGGCAGGGGACTTTATCATCGCCGCTCAAATGCCAATGCCCCAACCCGCGTGGGCGCAACAATACAATGCCAAAATGCAACCTGCCTGGGCGAGAAAATTCGAGCCGCCGGCCGTCACTGGCGGCGAATCACAAGGTGTGCTGCGGACACTACTGGCCTTATTCAGACACACTGGAAACTCCAAGTACCTGGCCCCCATCCCAACTGCGCTGAAGTACCTGGAACGATCACAACTGGAAAATGGTCAGCTGGCACGTTTCTACGAGCTACAGACAAATCGGCCACTCTATTTCAATCGCAATTACGAACTTACCTATGACGACAGTGATCTGCCGACGCACTATGGATTCAAAGTTAATTCACAGCTGGATTCAATCAGGCAAACCTATGAACACTTGCTGGCAACCCCGAACCCTGTTGCCCCAGACCCTGCCAGCAACCCGCCCATCCGATTGACAGAGCGTCTGCAGCATTCCGCCCACACAATTGTGAAAGCCTTGAATCAGGATGGTGCCTGGATCGAACCAGGGCAACTCAAATACCAAAAACACGCTTCACCCACTGAATCAATCATCAATGTACGGACATTCATCCGCAACGTCGATATTCTCAGCCGTTACGTCAGCGCGCAGCGGCCTTAAAAGACTATTTGCGAACTTCGAGCTGCACTGTGGCTCTCGCAATCTCCCACGTTCTTGACCGCACGTTTTAACGGAGCCACATCCGCATTCAGGCACGCGGATGAAATTGTCGATGAACCTGTTTGAGCTTTGACATATCGACGTGCGTATAAATTTGTGTCGTCGCGATGCTCGCGTGCCCTAACATTTCCTGAACTTGCCTGAGGTCCGCACCGCCCGCCAGCAGATGTGTTGCAAAACTATGCCGGAGTGTATGTGGGCTGATCTCAGGCGATAGCCCCGCGCGAGCCGCATACTTCTTGACCAGGGCCCAAATCGCTTCTCGTCGCAAGCGGCGTCCAGCTCGCGAAAGTAGTAACCAGGCCGAACTGATCGATGGATCTTTGTCGAGTGCGGGCCGTTCACATTCCAGATATTCAGTCACGGCCTCGCGCGAATGACGTCCTAAATGCGCCACGCGTTGTTTGTTCCCCTTTCCATGACAGACACAATAGGCCTCATCGAGATGCAGGTCGCGCAACGTCAAGTTAGACAATTCCGAAACACGACACCCCGTCGAATACAACAACTCCAGCATCGCACGGTCTCTTCGCCAAAACGAATCGCTGCGGACCGGTGACCGCAAGAAAGCGTCAACCAACTTCGGAGAAAGAACCTGGGGCACGCGGTCCCACAGTTTCTGGCTGCCCAAGAGCTCTGCCAAATTCTCCTTCAAGATGCCTTCCAGCTGCAAATAGCGAAAGTACATACGGAGAGTGACGATGTGACGAGCGAGCGTAGCAGGTGCAAGCTGTTGCCGATGCAACCAGGCGGCATAGTTGGACAGGTCAGCAATAGTCAACTTCGGAATCGAACGACTTCTCAGCCATTCATCAAACCTTTTCAAATCACGCTGGTAAGCCGCAACGGTATTTTCGGCGAGTCGGCATTCGTTGCGCAAGTACTCGACAAATGATTGGGACCAGCCGTCGCCCTTACCAGGTTTCGGAGCAGGCTGCGGCCGCGTCAGTTTGAGTTTGCGCGGAGGCATATCTGGCCCAACAAGAACTCGACCACCCAAGACAGCACAATTGCTGCAAAATCCGCCTCTATGTCAGTTACGACGAACCCGTCACTCGGTGGCAACACTACGACTATTGCCACCAATGCAAACGAAACTCCCCTCAGTCAGGATTCGGCCGTGAGTCGCCGCAGCTTGATCGGTCCTGTCAAACCACTGCCTGGCGCGATTCTGCTGGCTATAGGGGCCAACATACAACCTGGCTTTGCCAAGCAAAGCCACAAACTCCGCTTGAGTGCGCAGGGCAAAACGGGTAGTTTTTGGCATCCAAGACGCCTGCGAACAAGCAGGCTGCCAACCGCGACAAGAGATGGTGGCGGCAGATTTCTTCGCGGATTTCGCGCAGGACAATCGATCAATGAAGATACTGGTCGTCGGAGGCGCAGGTTACATCGGATCGCATACGGTCCGACGGTTGAATCAGCAGGGACATCAGGTACTGGTATTCGACAATCTCTGCACCGGACATCGCCAGGCAGTGCCTACCGGACAACTGATCGTCGGGGAACTCTCGCAAGTCGACGATCTGTCACGTGTACTACGCGAAAACGAGATCGAAGCGGTACTCCACTTTGCCGCGTTTGCCTTAGTCGGGGAATCAGTTTCAGACCCTGCCAGCTATTATCAGAACAACGTGGCCGGCACCCTTAACCTGCTTGACGCCATGCGTTCCAGTGATGTTTCACAGATCGTTTTCTCGAGTACCACGGCGACCTACGGAACCCCCCAGCAACTACCGATCACCGAACAGGAACCGCAGAATCCAATCAATCCATACGGCTTCAGCAAATTAGTGATCGAACGTGTATTGGATGATTATGCATCCGCCTACGGAATGGCATACGCAGCGCTGAGGTATTTCAATGCCGCGGGCGCATCACCAGATGGAGACCTGGGCGAAGACCATACGCCAGAGTCCCACCTGATCCCTATCATTCTGCAAGTAGCACTGGGCCAGCGAAGCAACGTCACGCTGTTTGGCGACGACTACCCGACACACGATGGAACTTGTATTCGAGACTACATCCATGTCGACGACCTGGCCGACGCTCATTTGCTTGCCCTCGATCAACTCAATCCAGGCACAGGGCTGAAACTCAATCTTGGCTCTGGTTCTGGATACAGTGTGAAAGAAATTCTCGACATGTGCCGCCAGGTCACTGGGCATGCAATCCCTGCCTCGATAGGACCACGTCGTGCAGGTGATCCCGCTGAACTAGTCGCTGA
>CAZITS010000154.1:1888-9768 GCA_964542185.1 uncultured Pirellulaceae bacterium | reverse complement strand
TATGTGGTGGCCGCTTTGAATGCCGACAAGCCGTACGCGCAGTTCGTCCGTGAGCAGATCGCGGGTGATTTGTTGACGCCGGAGACACCGGTAGAACGTGCGGCGGGTATCACCGCTACCGGATTTCTGGTGTTAGGCGATCTGGAGATTGTGGAAGCGGACAAGGCCAAACTGCGTGTCGATATCGTCGACCAGCAATTGATCAAGGTGAGTCGGGCATTTCTGGGATTGACGATTGGTTGTGCGCGATGTCATGACCACAAGTTTGACCCGATTCCACAACGTGACTACTACGCGATTGCCGGGGTGTTTCATAGCAGCCGCTCGGTGTTCAAGACGGATCGCGGAGTCTGGAGCGATGTGCTCGCACGCGAGTTGCCGGAGACGGCCGGGCAGCAGCGAGTGAGCGCAGCGCGAACACAGAGGCACCAGCAGCGGTTGACCGCACTGAAGGCGGAGCGAACCGAAGCAGAGCGACAAAGAAAGAAGCTGGCGGCGGACAACAACGGGGCGGACGAGGCGGCAGAAGGTGAGCAGATCGCCGCGCGCAAAAAACAAATTGGCCAACTGGCGAGCAAGATCAGCCAGTTAGACCGGAAGATTGTGCACGCCGAGTTTTTTGTACCCGGCGCGCCGCGTGTTTACGGCGTTGAAGATATCGCGAAACCGGCCGATATGCAGATCACCATTCGCGGTAATCCGCGGGCATTGGGAGAGACGGTGCCCCGGGGATTTCTGCAGGTTGCTACGACCGTACCAGCGGCGATTCCGGCCGGTGCTAGTGGCCGAGCGGAACTCGCCATCTGGATTGCCAGTCGCGAGAATCCGTTGACGGCGCGGGTTGCCGTAAATCGGATCTGGCAGAAATTGTTTGGGCGTGGTCTGGTCCGGTCGATCGATAACTTTGGCTTGCGGGGGGAGAAACCGTCGCATCCCGAGTTGCTTGACCACCTGGCCCACCGGTTTACCAGCGGTGGCTGGTCGCAGAAACGCCTGTTGCGCATGTTGACACTCAGCCGTAGCTACCGGATGAGCAGCACGCACAGTCCCAGTGGGCATCACGCAGACCCGGAGAATCGCCTGTTGTGGCGGATGAACCGTACCCGCCTGGATGCGGAATCGCTTCGTGATGCCCTGTTGCTGGCGACCGATCAGCTGCACCGGATCGGGGGCGGCTCCGCAATCCCCTTGGAATATCTGGAGAATGTGGGCAACATCGATCCAGCGAATGTGAATCCACCGTCGTTCAGTCTTTCCAAATGGCGTCCAGAGCAGCCGTTCTTGCGGACTCTTTATCTGCCGGTGATTCGCTCATCCTCGCAACCCGGTCCTGCCGAATTACGCAATGTGTTTGATTTCCCGAACCCTTCTGAATTTACTGGACACCGAGTTACTACCGCGGTACCCACCCAGGCGTTGTTCCTGATGAATAGTCCCGTACTCAAGAAACACGCCGCAGCGCTGGCAACGCGTCTACACGCTGAGGCAGAGGATGAAACCCAGCGACTCGAGTTGCTCTGGCTGCGGGTACTGGGCCGTCCGATCAGAGCGATAGAAGAACAGGAAGCGCGGGCCTTCCTGGCCGCAGTTGGAGATGGTGCTTGGCGCGAATTGTCGCATGCGCTGTTCGCCTCGAATGAATTTCTGATGAGACTTTGAACACCGAGATCTTGAGCAGGACTCTGATCATGAATCGAGTTGGATTGGGGCGTCGACAGTTACTGCAATCGGCCGCCTGTGGCTTTGGTGGTCTCGCCTTGAACGGGATGCTGGCGGATACGAGCTGTGCTGCCAGTCCGCTCGCGGCACGCGCACCTCATTTCCCTGCGCGTGCCAGGCGGGTGATTTTTCTGTTTATCGCGGGAGGCCCGTCGCAGGGCGACCTGTTTGCTCCGAAAGCCTACATCAGCAAACACCACGGCCAGGAGATCTCCTCACCGGTTGGCGATGACGGACAGATCCGCGTGGGGGTCGATCGTTTCCTGCCGATGGCACCGGTCGCACCTGTCCGACCGCGGGGTGCTGCTGGCCTGATGATGTCCGATCTGCTGCCGCATATGGCGGGCGTGGCGGACGAGTTGTGCATGTTGCGGGCAATGGTCTCTGACAACAAGGCTCACGCGCCGGCCTCGCTCCAGTTTCACACCGGTCACATTGCGGAGGCGCGTCCTTCGATGGGGGCCTGGATCAGTTATGGGCTGGGGACCCAGAACGAGAATCTTCCTAGTTTTATGACCATCCATCCGCCGAGCGGTCCGCGCAGCTACGGCGCATCATTCTTGCCAGCGATTCACCAGGGGACGCCGTTGCGCGTCCCTGGCAACGATCGCGATCCGGCGATCAGCAACCTCCGCGATCCGTCCGCCAACTTGCAGATTCAGCGTCAGCGGCTCGATTTTCTCCAGGGCGTGAACCAGCGGCTCTTGAATCGCGTCAAAACCGATGCCCAGATGGAAGGTATTATCGAGTCGTTTGAGTTGGCCTTTCGGATGCAGGCTGAAGCACCCAGCCTGGTGGATCTGACGGGTGAATCTCGGGAGACTCTGGACTTGTACGGTATCGGTGACGGTCCGTCGGATCGGAACGGCAGGGCCTGCCTGCTGGCTCGCAGGTTCAGTGAGTCAGGCGTCCGTTTTGTGCAGGTAACGATGGGTGGATGGGACCACCACGGCGATATCGCGGCGGCCCTTCCTAATAGTTGTCGGGGTGTCGATAAGCCGATTGCCGGGTTGATTGGAGATCTCAAACGGCGCGGCCTGCTGGAGGAGACGCTCGTGGTCTGGTCGGGCGAATTTGGCCGGACTTACTGGAGCCAGGATCTGTCGGGCAAGAATCCGTTAGTCAAACATGGCCGCGAGCATCAGCAGGAGAGCTTTTGCACCTTGCTGGCTGGTGGTGGTGTCAAACCCGGCTTTGTCCACGGCGAAACGGATGATCATGGTTACCAGCCGATTGAGGGACGCGTGCATCTCCACGATTTGCATGCGACGTTACTCCATCTGCTGGGCATCGATCACGAGCAGTTGACCTATCCGCACAACGGGCGAGACCACCGCTTGACCGATGTCTATGGCAATGTGGTCGACGAGATTCTTCAGTCAGCCTGATGCCCGTATTGCTGGGCGGTGAGCAGCGACAGCAAGGTGTCGACTTGTTCGGGGCGGAGCCGTTGTTTTTGTAGATCCGCAAAAACTGCGCCGCGTACTTCGCTCTCGATCTGCTCAGTAGAAAGTGCGTTGCGGTCATCAAGGTACTTTTCGCTGCGCAAGTACTCAGTGAGTTCTTCCAGCTTATTGGCGCGGAAACCGGTCACGGCCTTCTCGGCAAGCGCCTTGAGGATTGCCTTGGCGTTGCCCGCATGCGTTTCAGCCAGCTTTTCGACGCGGTCGATGTAGGTGTCGGAGACTGCGCCAGACTCCTGCAATGCTCTCCGATCCACGCTGCGGCCATGACCAATCTGGCGGTACTTTAACACCGTCTGTACCAGGCGGGCGGCTGCCTGGGCCCGCTGAAATAGTGTGGATTCAGCAGTCATTCCCGCGACGCGCCCATGCGAGACGAGCGTTTGTAACTGGCCCCACTTGTTGATCCCATTCTTGAGTAGCTCATAAAGGACGCACGGGTCGTCGACCAAGAACCATAAATGGTACCCTCCCGGTACTCCGTCCGGTTCCGGGCAAGCAACCCGCAGTCGGTCGCCGTAGGCGAGCCAGTCGAGATCGTCAGGTGAGGGAACCTCTGGCGTTGGACGTGGTACGTAGTCACGAATGGGCAGCCGTTCTGATTCGGCGAAAGCGCGTTGGGTTGCCAGGTCGATGATCCGGTGTTCGACATCGTCACACGCGGCCAGACGTTGTTGCCACTTGGCAACTTCATCCTGTTGGGCCGTAAAATAAAAGACCTGTCGGCCGTCCCGGCAGATTTCCAGGATGGCGTCGATGATCTCTTGTGCCCGCCGCTCATCGCTGTTGCCGAGTGTTTCATCGAGCAGCAGCGGGACGCGGATTCCCTGTTCCTGACGTTCGACAAAGGCGATCCGGGCGGCCAGAAGCAGCTGGAGACGGGTGCCGCTGGACAATTCGGTCAGGGCGAGGCCCACATCACGGGCGGTCTCTTTGGCTCGAAAGGTCGGCGGGTTGCCGTTTTGAACCTGGAGTTCATAGCGACCATGCGTGATCGCTGCGAACAGTTCCCGCGCCCGGCGCAAGATCGGTGGCAGTTCTTCGGCTTGTTCCTGCAGCTCGATGTGGCGTGCCAGGAGACCTCCGACGACCGCGTCACAGTCTCGTTCACGTTGTTCTCGCAGGGCGGTGGCCGCCTGCACCTGGTTGGCTAGCGCGGTCTCCAGGTCGCGGCCACCTCGAGCTGTCTCGATCTCTCGTTCAATGCCTCCGATGGTCTCGCTGATGGTATCCAACTGATCAGCCTGTTCACGATACTGACGTTCTCTGCTGGCGAGTTCCTCGGTCGAGAGATCCAGTAATTCGGGGTGTTCGCTGAGCGCTTTGGTCGTTTGTCGATGGATCCCTGTGGCCTGGTCGCGGTGGCGGACCGCCTCGTCGTAGGCGTCGCGCTGTTCTCCCCAGGCATGCAGCTGCGACGTTTGCTCAGCAGCCAGACCAACCCGATCGAAGAGGGCAGTCATTGCCGCCTGGGTCTCGGCTTGTTCACTGGCGATCCGCGCCAAACTGGTTTCACCCGTTTCCAGTACTTGGGTCGCCGACTCGTGTGTTTGTTGCCGCTGGGCGAGCTGTTCGACCTGCTCGCGAATCGTATCGGTATCGTCGACCGCCTGGAGACCATAGGTTGCCAGCGCCTGGTTGATTTCGTCTAACCGAGTCTGGAACTCGTGCGTTGCGGCCTGCAGTAATTCTTCCGCTTCTACCAAACGTTGCCGTTGTTGCTGGCAGCGATTGATATTCTGGGCCAGCAACCAGATCGTAAATATTTCTTCAGACGCCGATTGCAGTTGCTCGATCCACGGTGGCCTGGTTTGTTCCAGTTCCGCGGCTCTGCGGTTCAGGTCGTCGAGGCGCGGTTGCAGGTCGCTCCATTTGATACGCTTTTCCTCTGCGATCCGGGCTTCAGCGTGGTGCCGCTGCAGGGTCTGGATGTGCGTGAGAATCTGCTCCGTCGACCAGCTTGCGGGGCTCTCTACGGCCTGACTTTCGTATTCGCGGCGGAGCGCATCTCGACGGTCTTCCAGAGCAGGACCAGTTGTCCGCTTGGGCCAGAAAGTCCAGGCCAGCAACCCGGCCGCCGGCAGCAGTAGCAAGTACCAGGTCCCGTGGACAGAAAGTCCCATTGCCAGCCCGACGAGTGCCGTTGCCAGGCCGGGGGCCCAGCGGCTCCACAAACCGGGTGGGCCAGCCTCCGCGGCTTCTTTTTCCAGTGCCAGCCAGCGGTACAGCAGGCGGATGGACTCCGGCAGGGTCTCGGCGTTTTGGGCAGGGGGATCCCCGCCCAGCCACTGCTGTAGCGTGCTCGCGTGCGCCTGGTCGGCGCGGATCTTTTCGACCTGTCGCGCGAAGTTAAAAAGCGCGTCCAGCGTGGCGGAATCGATCGCGTCCATCTCCACGAGGTCGACGTGGGGATGGACCTCCCGCAGGGCTTGCGTCAACGCCGCCCGCGCTGTGGCGGTTTCCCGCTGCTGCCGTTTGATTTCTTCCTGCCGGCCAGCAAGCCCTTCAACCTTGCGTCGCAATGCCGGGACCAGTTCTGCGGGCAGTCCCGCGTCAGGTAACCCGCTGTGCTCGAGTTGGGCCCGCGCCTCGTTCAGTCGTTGCTGTTCGGACTGGTGTTGTTGCTGCTGTGCGTCAAGTGTCTCTTGCCACTCCTGGAGCTGCTGCGCGTCGTGGCGGGTGACAAGTTCGATACCCGGGGGAAAGTCTGCGACACGTTCCTGTGCGTGTTCCAGCGTCGCGCGGGTTTCCAGGCATTCCCGGGCTTTCTCGATCCACTGGCGTTGCAGCAGGGCAGCCTGCGCTGTCTGCTGCTGACTGCGCAGTTGCGCGAGCCGGCTCTGCTCTGCCAGCAGCACGTCCTGGCGGTCTTGCACAGCATTGTAATTTTTCCTGGCGACCTCATAGGCGTCGATCAGTTTTTTGGGTCGCGGGGCGCGGTCCTGGTAGTCGAGCTCGCCGCTCGCCTGACCGATGTCATAGCCCCCGGCTAACTCTCTGGTGATCCCTTGTGCCAGGTCTTGACCTGTTTCGGCAGAGATCAGATCGTGCAGGGCCAGCAGGTAGCGGTTGCCCAGTTCGCGGGGTGCCAGCGTGGGACAATCCAGTTCCGAACCGTCTGCGCGTTTCTGGCACTGGATACGTCCCATGTTGTAGTCGAGTGACAACGACGTCGCATCGAGTTCCAGCATAGCGTGCAGGGAAATATCGTGGGGGCGTTCTTCGGCTTGCAGCAAGTAGTGGATCGCGCGCCCCAGGGTCGATTTGCCCGATGCGTTGGGGCCGTAGATGATGTTCACCCCGGAGCAGAGATTGTCGGCCTCCAGACCCCCGTTGGGAAATCCAGGCATATGGCGGACTTCGGTCCGTGTGAAGAACAGGGCTGGAGGATTCATGGTGACCGGCCCTGGGTCAGCAAGCGGTCGAGTAACAACGTCCCCTGCTGTAGTAGCCGTTGCCGGGTGACCTGCAGATCTGGCAGTGGATCCCCGCTGAGTGTGGTGTAGGAACGAGACTGGAACACGTCGGCCTGTTTTTGATACGCCTCGTCCAACAATGCTTGCAGACCCGCGTTGCCGGCCCCGGTCTCTAATTCGAGCAGCGTCCGTGCCAGGACACCGGGGGGATTGTGTTGTTGTGCCAATTGCTGCAGGTCGATTGCCGGCAGCGTTCGATTGGTGACTTTATCGACTTTTTGTGTGACCCGTTCGTCAACCTGTTCGAGCTGGTCGAGCGACCTTGCGTGATCATCGATTTGTCCGCAGAGTCGCGTTCGCCCGGTAAATTCGATTCGCAGGGAGACGAATTCCGGGGGCCTGCTGGTGCGGGCGATGTTCTCGAGGTGATGTCGCGTGCGCTGCAGCAGACAGGCATCCAGCGCGTCTTTGGTTTCCACTCCGGAAAGGTCAATCTCGAGTTGGCTGTAGCGGACCTTGGAGAGGGGGACTTGCCGCGCCGTGCTCTGCTGGCGGCCGTGTACCTCGATCAGCCAGGGGCCGTGTGGGCCTGTTTCACCCGGGTCCATGGCCTGGGGAGAACCCGGATAGAGCAAAGTCGGGCCCGATTCCATTTCATGCAATTGCGGAGCGTGAACATGTCCCAGCAACCACGCCGTGAGTGGTCGTGCTGCCAGGTCCGCCCGCGAGACGGGAGCGTAGCGACTGTCGAGCACATCCAGGTCGGCATGCAGCAACCCCACGGACGGTAGCTGATCGTCCACTTCGCCAGCCCAGCCTGCCAGCGGATTCGTTTCGAAGTGGCGATCGGGAAAAGACCAGCCCCAGATCCGCAGTTCTGGCTTTCCATCACGGACAAAATCAACCGATTCCCATTGGCCATGCCGGCCGAGTAAATGGAAACGGTCCGTACCGACTGCATCCACGATGCGGGGCAGTACGTCGTAATCGTGATTGCCCGCCACGGCGTACGTGTCGATTCCTGCTGCGGCCAGTTGGGCGATTCCCGTTTCCAGCGGGCCGGTGGCTTCAAAAAATCGATTGGCATGGTCGACCACGTCGCCACTGAGTGTGACCAGGTCCACCTCTTCCCGGATCGCCAGCTCGACGACTGCTGACCACATGCGGGCGCACGAGCTCTGCGTGCGAATGGAATCGGGTACCCGTGTCGGGGTCCGACCGATGTGCAGGTCCGCAGTCGAGAGGATTTTGACAGGCATGCGAAAACCGGGGCGTTGCCAGC
>CAZITS010000154.1:0-1788 GCA_964542185.1 uncultured Pirellulaceae bacterium | reverse complement strand
AAGTTCGCTTTGCCAGAAACCGACGAAATCGCCATAATCCCCCCTGCTGTCTGGTTTGGTTTTCCCGGCAACGCGCCGGCTGCAGCAGCGTCCACGGAGTTTGGCACGGAGGTGCACATGGATGTCAACGAGATTTCGATGCCCGACATCGATCCCGGCAAGGCGATTTCGGTCGGTACACTGCTTGTTTTTTGCGTGGTACTGGTCCTGCTGGCGTACAACGGGTTCTACACGGTTCGTGAAAACGAACAGGCCGTGGTGATGCGTTTTGGGAAAATTTATGGGGAACCCGCAGGCCCGGGGATGCATTTTTGTATTCCTCTGGTCGATACGATCGTCAAGGTGAACGTCACTGAGGAGCGGCGGATTCGGCTCCCGTTCGGCGGTGGTGCGGAGCGGCCCACGCGTTCTTCTGAGGCGGACACATTGATGCTGACGGCCGACTTGAATGCGGCTTCTGTGGAGTGGACGATCCAATGGCAGATCCGTGATGCCGTACTGAAAGTAAAGAGTTTTTACCACCCACTGGACCCCACGGGCGATCTGTATCTGAGCCAGGTTATCACACTGGCTTCGCGGACGGTGATGAATCGCCTGATCGGCAATTACTCAATCGATGAAGTCCTCACCGAAAAACGAGATGAAATTCGCCAGGAGGCCAAGGAACAGACACAGAGCATGCTTGACGAGTACGACTGTGGTGTGCGCATCACGGATCTGCAAGTGCAGCGTGTGCGGCCACCGCGGAAGGTTCGTCCCGCCTTTGATGCGGTGAATAAATCGATCCAGGAACGGGATAAACTGGAGAACGAGGCGAACAAATCGCGTAATCAACTAATTCCTAAAGCCCGTGCGGACAAGGACAAGAAGGTGCGTGGGGCGGAAGGTTATGCCGCGCGTCGCCGGGCTGAGGTGGGTGGGGAAATCAAGGCGTTGCGGGCCCGCTACGAGGCCTACAAAATGGCGCCGGAAGTGACCCGCCAACGGCTCTACCTGGAAGCGATGGAAGAGATCCTGAGTGGTGTGGAATCCAAAACCATCGTCGATTCGGATCTGCAGAAATCAGTTCCCCTGCTCCCGTTGTTGCCCCTCAATGAAGGAAGTGCACCATGAGTCCACGAATCAGTGTTGGCCTGCTCGTGGTGTTGGTCCTGACAGCCGTGTTCGTGAATGCGTCGGCGTACACGGTTAACGAGCGCGAGCAGGTGGTTATCCTGCAATTTGGGGCACCGCAGGATTCCCACACCGAGGCGGGCCTCTACTTCAAGATGCCTTTTATTCAGGAAGTGCGCCGGTTTCCCAAGACACTTCAGCTCTGGCAGAGTGAGAGTGACATCACCGATCTGCCCACCAAAGATGGCAAGAAGATCGAGGTGCAGGCCTGGGCGATCTGGAAAATCACCGACCCACTTCAATTTGTGAAAGTGTTGCGGACGGTTCCCCAGGGCGAAGCGGCGGTCAAGGACCGCGTCAGGGCTGCGATCCGAGACGAAATTACCAGTCACGATTTAACGGAAGTCGTTCGCAGTGAGTCCCGTACCTTGAGCTACTCATTCCAGTTCCAGTTGTCCAGCGGGAGCGATGAGACCGCGAGCGGAATACAACCCGGACAGCCCGAAACCCAGGTAAATATTGTTAAAGGTCGGCAGAAAATCACCGAAGAGATTCAACAGAACGTGGCCAACCGGTTGAAATCGGCACAGGGAACCGATCCCGAACAGGAAGGCCGTGGTGTGGAACTGGTCGAAGTGGGCATCTCCAATATAGGTTTTGTTCCCGCTGTCCAGG